>NZ_JBGONH010000026.1:0-68610 GCF_041439075.1 Vibrio sp. FF145 | reverse complement strand
TTGATCTTATTCTTCGCGCTGAAAGATTAGAATGCGGGGTTCATGACACGCTTACAAAACAAGCAAGTGTTTGCTCTGCAGATAGACCTTGCTCTAAACCAAAAGCAAAAATCTTACACGAACCATTATTCTGCCCAGCGGCATTCACTACATCGCCATTACGAAATTCACTCTCAGCAAAATCATAATGAGCTTCTATCACTTGTATTGTGTCTTCAAATTGCACGCTTTCTGGGGTATCAGCCAGAGTATTCAATAAGGTTTGCAGTTCCATTTAATATTTCTCCATCAAGTACATATCTGAAGCAGTGTATCTTGTTTTTCAGCAAGAGTAAGCCGTTGTTTCCTTTAATCCGTTATTCATTTTTTTGACGTCCATGACTAATTACTTCAATGAAACTAATGACATAGTTTTATCAGAGCGTTATATTATTTTATCAAACGGTCAATATTGTTTAGTAACGAATATGCATAAAGACAGAAGGTTAGAACTGTTCAGATACCTTAAACCAGGTACAAAAACAGTGGGTGTATTGGAGTTTGGCCTAGATGACTCAATCCAGATAAGTACACTTTATATCGGACACAAAGAAGATCAGTACCTTATACTTGAACTTTCAAAAAAAGCGACCGAAGCACTAACGCTAAGAAAGCTCATCAACGTTGATATTGTTGTTCGTGCTATTACCGATACTGAACTTGGACACATTGTCGCGTTTAAGACGACTGTACTGGCCCGCATCACCTCGCCAGCACACCTTATCTTCCTTCGCCCTCCCTCAAGCTTTGCGAACAAACCGATCCGTGAACATGAACGGTATAAGATGCGTCTCAGCTGTGAAGTCACCGTTGATACTCTATCACTAGATGCCACTCTGGTTGATTTTTCAGCTTCAGGCTGCGGTATCTATCTTACTCAACAGTCAGATATCGATGTGGGCTGGAAGATAAAAGTAAATTCCAATTTAAATGAACATTTGGGTGACGATCTGGTTTACACCGTGGTGAGTAAGAAAAGGCAAAAACAAGGCTGGCTATTAGGCATTCAGTTTCCTCAACACCTAAATATGAGTGATGAGTTGAAAACGCTTCTGTTGGAACAAGCTTTTGTAACTGGCTCTATCTAAATACACGCTAACAGGAATACAAGCTAAAGGGAATACAGATACAAAAAGAGCTCTTACTCAGCTCGAAACCCGTAAAACTTATTCAATTTTATCAATTAGATAACGCCATTTACAACCAGTTAAAGAGCACCATTTAATCTTCAGCTTAATGCTGAGTATCATCCCAGTACAATTGTTTGAAATGAACAAAAGCTTTGTGCAACGACGCTTCTTTTATCGGTTTTACGATCACGTAATTTGCTCCAGCAGCCATGAATCTATCTCTTGTTGACTCTTGAGCATCGGCAGTACACGCATAAATCGGAGCTGTTACGCCAATTTGCTCTCTTAGTTGCTGTGTGGTTTCAATCCCACCAAGATTTGGGAGTTGATTATCCATTAAAATAAGATCGTAAACCGTGCTTTTTGCTAACTCTATCGCTTCCAAGCCACCTTTTGCCCAAGTAACCACCATCCCATACTTTTTGCAAAATGCCTGCGCGATAAAGGCGTTGGTGTGATTATCTTCCACTAGCAGCACTTTCAACGAACGATTAAACAACGCCTCAGGCTCCATGTGGGCTTGTTTCTTAACGTCGACTAACAGAGGCTTGGAGTGTAACTCCACTGGGATTTCTATAATGAACTCAGACCCCTGATCTTTAACGCTTCGGACTTGAATGTCTCCCTCCAGCATATCGACAAGGTTCTTTACAATCGTAAGTCCAAGTCCTGTACCACCATACTCCCGAGTCGTGGTTTCTTCTGCTTGAACAAAAGGTTCAAAAATAGCATCGATCTTACTCTCATCAATACCTATGCCACTGTCTTTTACTCGAACAATCAAGCTAGCGTAATTAGTATTAAAGATACTTTCGATTTCAAAACTGACGGAAATACTGCCTTGATGTGTGAACTTAAGGGCGTTGCTCAGTAAATTAAACATGATCTGGTTCAAGCGAACCTGGTCGGTGTTTATTTCGATCTCATCAACCAAGTGATTCACAATGGTAAACTCGACGGATTTATCCTCACAAAGTGGGCGATAGATGCTATCTAAGGTGTTAACCAACTCGCCTAGAAGGAAATCTTTCTTCTGAATATTGAATTGTCCCTGCTCTATCTTAGAGAAGTCCAAAATATCGTTTAGTACCGCCAGTAGATGTTCTGCACTATGGCAAAGTACATCAACCTGATCGCGGTTATCTTCACTGTGTATTGAACGTTTAAGCAACTGAGAGACACCGAGGATACCATTCAGTGGCGTACGAATTTCGTGACTCATTTTAGCGAGGAAGTCTGCACGCACACTTGCAAGATGCTCTGCCTCTTCACGCGCTCGATCTGCCTGTCTTTCTGCTTCTATAAGTTTAGTAATATCTTGACCTTGTACCACCACACCGCTGATGCCGTGTTCAACACGGATTGCAGACATGTTCCAGCGAAAAACCTTCTCGCCGATTGGCACGTTAATGCCCGTTAGTTTAGAGCCTTGAACCACCATCTGGATATTCGGCAACATACGGAGCTCAAACTCTCGAGCCATTGCACCATAGTTATCATCTTCATCAAATAGCGCCATACGAGCCGCTGGGTTCATCTGAATTAAGTCACCTTTTTCGGACCAAACCAAAATTGGAGAATGCGCAAAATTAAACAGATCTTGAAATTTTTGGTGTTGCTCAGATAAGCGCTCAAAAGTATCTTCCAACGTGCAGCCAATGTGGTGAAATTCGAAAATATTTGAACCATCAAACTTGCTGAACTCTTCATTGCCACTTGCAGAGCGAGTGAATTCCATTAACTTATCAAGTTCTGCTGCGACTCTTCTTTGAATCCAAGCTCGCGCAAGGAAAGACATGATGATGATCACCACAATCATAACAATGATGGTACGTTCATAATTGTCTTCGAGTGCAATAAGGTTAGTGTTTTTCTGGATCGCACGAATGGTTAGAGGAGTTTCAACAGCATTGATCTTAATGGTTGCAACAGTGACGAAATGACGAGGTAGTTGCTCATACGTTTTATAACTGAGGACGTCTTTTATCGTATAGCTTTCGTCGCCACTGAATGTCGATGTCACAGGAGTACCATGCGCTTCAATGACGATATTTTCGCAATTACTGCCTTGCTGGATAGATTCAGCCAATGGAAAGTTGTTGTCTAGAACAATAGCAACATAAAGCTGCCCTAGAACTTCACCAGTCTTGTTATCAACAATAGGCGTTCGTCGAGCCAACAAATGACGCTTGCCGATATCCGTAGCCAGCTGAATGAAGTGCCAGTTACTGCTAAAAGCGACCTCATCAGAAATATGTTTTAAATTGGACGTATCCAAACCATAGAACTGACCATTGCCATCTTCCCAAGCCAAACCGTTATAAGTAGAAACAAAGCGTAAGTCAGGAGCATGTTCCGGCTCGCGTTGGTCAACACCATAAAAAAAGTAGCTCAGAGCCTCTTCATTGTTGGTATCAAAATACTCCCTTAAAGTTTCACTGTGTGAGCTACTGTCTTGATGGATTTGCAGCACTGATAAGCGATAATCGAACATATTTTGGATCAAGCTAGAAGTTTGTTTAACCGTTCTATTCGTCTCTTGCTTAACGATCCTACTGCTTGTTTCGTAGTTATGAATAAGCACGCCAAGTGCCATCACGCCTATCACTAAAATAATGATACGCGTAATTAATTTGGCTAAAGTGTTCTTTGGTGTAATGGCGTAGCTTTTTTTCATTATTGGTCTGAGTACCTAAATGCTCGCTGCTTAAGTTCTAAAATACGATCTGGAGAATCCTCTTTAGTCACAATTTCAAATTCACCTGAATAAACGGTAGGAACTTCCAACCCGGTAAGATCCCATTTAATCGCCTCTGCCATCGCAATACCCGTATCATCATTCATGCGCATGACCGTAACATCTAAGTCACCCCTTGCTATAGCTTCCAATTCTGCAGAGCCGCCTCCCCAACCATTCACCAATACATCTCGACCAGATTCTCGAATAGCTTCTGCTGCACCCAGAGCAATGTCAGTTGCACATGCATAAATAAAGTTTAGATCCTTATCGTTAGCAAGGCTGATTTTAGCTGCTTGGTAACCGCTCTCTTTATTTGACTTAGTGTAAAAGGACGACTTAAGAGCAAAGTTAGTATCAGAATTCACATCATGGATAAAGGTATCTCCACGAGCATCACTAATATAACCTTCAGAACGATATAACACAGAATACTTGCTGTCCGGTTCACTCACTTGTTTGAAGTAATCCGCTAGCTTTAAACTCCCCGTCATATGGTCGAAACCCACGTACATGAATGGCTGCCTATCGGCCCACGCACGTACTGGTGTGGTAATATTTTGCAAAATCAACTTGGTGTCCGTTGAGCTCAACACATGTTCAATAAACTTACGGTGTCGCGTCGTCTCTAACGTAAAAATCAAATAATCCGTTTTATTTTCAATCGCTTCTTGCAAAGAGATACTCTGCTGAGAGGGGTTAGCATTATCACGAGTAAAAACCTGATTTATTTGATAATTAATTCTCAATTTATCTAGGCGTTTCTCAAAGGCTTGGATATTACGAACCCAATAATCAGAGATCTGTTGCCCCGGGTACACAACTGAAATGGTGATAGGTTCATCCTGAACTTGCCTCAATGGCATAGGGGGATTTTGCACAGCTTCAACCATTTTATCGGTCAATGCTTTTTGCTCTGGAAATTTGGTGAGGTAATCCTGATATTCCCAATAGCCATTCAGCACGTGGGTACCGTGGGAGAGAGCAGACGCAGAAAACACGGCAACTCCCAATAATATAAGTAAACGTTTCATATTTTTCTCGTTTTATATGAGCTACTTTGGCTCATTTTTTAACCTAGCATGACACCATCTCTTTGTATGGCTGAAAGATATTATGTAGGACAACGAGGATAAATGATAGCGTCTAATACTAATTGGTATGCCATTCTAAATGTGCAGTGTGTAAATTTGGAACAGAGATTAAGATTAATGAGTCCTAAGATAAAAACAACTCAATTAAAAACAAAAATACCACTATTTAATCAATAACTTAAAAGATCCCCTTGCAACAATTCACGCGACTAACATTCGGCCGAGAATTAGAATTCTAACGATGAGTTACGATACTGGAATATACTGAATTTTGTCTTGTTGCCACTCAATGATTAGTTTGAGTGATACTAATTTTTCCTTACGAGATTTGGGTAATTGTTTGATCGCGTATTCGGTTTTTAACGCCTCACTTTTTGACCCAACACCAATACTCCAAACCAACTTAAGTGGGCCTTTACCTTTTAAGGCTTTTGCACCTTTGCCCGTTTGATGTTGTTCGAATCGACGTTCTAAGTTATTCGTCACTCCACAATAAAGAGCATTGTGTCGATTGCGGATCAAATACACGACCCAATCCGCATTTTTGTCAGATTCCGACATTTAAAGCAGTGATTCAACCAGAGCCTTAAGCTCTGCCACTTCTTCACGTAGGCTCGCGACTTCTGATTCAAGTTCTTCAAACTTTTCACTGGATGCAGATGATGAAACAGCGCTTACTGATGCCGTCGCAAACGCTTCAATGTCTACTTCGCCGCTCAGTAAGTGTTGGTAGCGTGATTCTCGTTTACCCGCTTCTCGTGGTAACTTCACGACTAACGCACCCGCTTCTCTTGCCGCGAGTTTTTCGAGTATTGATTCAACCTCTTTCACATCGCTAAAGTTTGCAAGACGACCAGTTCGAGTACGAAGCTCACCCGGGGTTTGGGCCCCACGAAGCAGCATGCAGCAGATGATTGCACGCTCTTGCTCTGTAAATTGCAGATCACCAAATTCAGTGTTGCAGAAACGGTGCTGATACTTATTAACTCGGCTGTTGAAGCTGCTTTCATCGCTCACCATACGACGTCCGATCAAACCATCAACCGCATCTAAAACGTCTGACTCAGACAGAGAGAGCACAGGTTCACGGTTACTCTTTTGATTACAAGCCGTTGTTAAACTATTTAGTGTCAGTGGGTAATGATCTGGAGTAGTCACTTCTTTCTCGATCAAACAACCGATAATTCTCGCTTCAATTGGGGAAAGTACTGTGTTCATCGTTTTTCCTTTTTATTATTTTGATAATTCCATCTCAACATTTAACAATGCAGCCAGTTATGGCTAATGCTCAGACAAAATCGGTACTCGTTTCTTTCTGCCTTGTTCATCAATCATTATGATCTTAGAACGATTTAGCTCTATTTCCACGACTTCCAAATTAGTGCGCTCTTGTACATACGCATCACGAAGCTTATTTTGTTCTGCCGAAGATTCAACGACATCGTCGCCCAAATCTTCTGTTTCCAATTGTTGTTGATTCATTTCACATGTCGTATCAATGCAGTATCTAAATGGGATACTAACTTGAACGGTAAGATAAAAACAATCGTACGTTAGAGAGAGTGACGAATAATTAAACAACCTTACTTTTGCTTTGATCTAAATACTGTTACATCATCAATTGATGTGCTTTAATCAGAACCAGACAACGTATTTGACGATTAGGAAAAGGAATCTATGAGCAGCGTATTTGAAATTGTTAACCAAGCACGACGTAAGAACAAACTTAAGCGTGAACTTTTAGACAACGAAAAGAAAGTTCGTGACAACCGCAAGCGTGTCGACCTTCTTGATAACCTACTTGATTACATCAAGCCAGAGATGACTCACGACGAGATCCTAGGCATTATCAAAAACATGAAAGCTGACTACGAAGACCGCGTTGATGATCACATCATCAAGAGTGCAGAGATCTCTAAAGCTCGTCGCGACATCAGCCGTCGTATTCGTGAACTAACAGAAGAAGACAAGCAAACTCAAGGTAAGAAGTAATCTAACCTAACGAATTTACTTGCAATAATGTTAGGGCGTGTTGACCTTTCGAGGTTAAATTTTGTTCGAGATAAAAGCGTTTTAATCGCGGCGAGGGGGAAGTAGCCTAGTCACTATAAGCAAATCTCCCTCAACAAAGAGTAAAGCGCTTTTAGCCGAACCCTTCGGGCAGCGTTTGCTGGTCATTTCTACTGCGTTATCGGCTTCTCATGTAGGCTAGCTACACATCGACGCCTTTGTCTTGTATAAATACCCAGCAACTCGCTGCAAAAACCAGCTCGAAAGGTCAACACGCCCTCATAACCCACTCTTTGTAGTGGGTTTTTTTGTGCCTAAATTCCGGCGTCTATACTTAATCGAACGTAATATCCTTAGTGTACGTAAGTAACTAGGTGAACGTTAATAACTAGGCGAACCTAAGCGATGGAGAGACTTTATGTACGGAAGTATTCTGATTACCTTGGCACTATCAACAACGCAACCTTACCCTGAAAAATTTGAGAAACTTTATACCGAAGAAACCGAAATCACTTATGACGACCTCGTGGTCGATGTTCATGGCTACAAAGTTCCCACGAGATCAGCATTTCGAGGTTGGATGCTCCTTAACCACGCCCAAGATCAAGTCAAGGCGATCGGACAGCAACTCAAAGATAACGGCATCACCCAAAGCATGCCTCTGCACTTAGTCTTGTTGCAAGGCACCGACTGGGCAATGAGCAACACCACTCTGTTTACCCTACCCAATAAAAAGCATGTACCAAAAATGATTAATACCCTTAAGTACATTCAACAATATATTGAGCCTGAGATTGGCGTTGTTATTCCTGTGTCTGGAGAAAGAACCGATATCTACAATAAGCAAGCGGGTGGCGCACTGCGAAGTAAACACTTAGAGTTCTGCGCTTTAGACTTAGTGCCTGCTAATGATATTACTCGCGAAAACCTACACGTGAAGCTTAAAAAGATTCATGCAGAATTTGGGCAAAAGAATAACGTTGGACTGGGTTTGTATTCTGGTGTTCGATTCCACATCGATACTTGTGGATTCAGACAGTGGTAAGCACACAAAAGGGTCATAAAGACACAAAAATCAATAGAGTCACTATGACTCACGAATAGAATCACGAAAAATTAAACTATTGATTTAAAACTAAAAATATAACTGGAACGCTAATTGCTATTGATAACAAGTATCATAATTATTAATAGCAATTAGGAATTCAATATGAAGACGATGACTCAACGCTTTCAAACTCTACTTTCTGTTTCAAATTTCAGTTTAGCTATCACCGCCTTGCTAATGCTACTCAGTATTATTGTTGCTTATCCGATGGCCGATTACTTCTCACTACCCATTCAAATTTTCGCACACATCAGCACCATATTAGTGGCCGGGTTACTAAAAATCAGCTACGTAGGCCGCTGTGTTGCACAATACAGCCTTGGGCAAGAAGTACGCTAAATCACACAGCGCTAGCCTTGATACTGGAACCATTAGACAATATCAAGGCTACTGAAAAGATCATACAGTTGGTGGGATTTATAAGGTTTTGGCAAGTAGGCGTTCATGCCTGCTTCAAAGCAATTTTTGATGTCCTCTTCTAAGACACTAGCGGTTAAAGCAATAATGGGTAGTGGTGGGGCTTGTTGATCTGTCTCCCACTCTCGAATCACACGAGTTGCCGTTATACCATCCATAACTGGCATCATGCAGTCCATTAGAATGGCATCAAACTGAGCGCCCTGGGTGATGACATCGACCGCTTCTTGGCCATTACTGGCAATCAAATATTCATAGCCCGCTTGCTCAAGGAAGAAGCTCGCTATCTTCTGATTCATCAGGTTGTCTTCAACAATCAGAATACGTCGATTCAGAGAACGAACTTCTTCATCTTTTACTTCCACCGTCGGTGATTGTACTTCACCGGCATCAAGCGATCGTAGGCTGTTTAAGAAGCGTCTACCCAAAAATGGTAATGTATGGGTCGAGTGAACCGTTTCTGTGATTAGATTGGTTTTAAATAGGTGATGCTGGCACACAATAACGCGAGTCAGCGGATACAACGCCTTTAACGCCTCAAGATCTTTCCTCATAGAGTGATGCAGCGTGTGACAATAAAGTACCAAGTCACTTTCTTTCAGGCTCTCACCAAGATCCGAAATGGATGACACAACATTAGGTCGAACATTTAAGCGCTCGCACTCTTTGACCAATTGATCTAGGTAATTGAAAGAATTAGAAATAATTGTCGCACGGCTTAGGTTATCGAACGTTTGAGCGTGAGCCTCGACCGTGTCTACGTACAAACAAAAGGTGAATGTAGAGCCTCCTCCTTTCACTGAGCGTGCGGTAATATAGCCGCCCATCAAGTCAACAAGCTGCCGACAAATCGCAAGCCCTAGCCCTGTACCGCCGAATTGGCGAGTAATACTGCCATCTTCTTGAGTGAAAGGTTCAAAAATGGACTCTAGCTTCTCTGGCTCAATCCCAATCCCGCTATCAGACACACTGCATTCAAGCTTACCTCGCCCCAAAGACATCGGTGTATAAGCAATATCCGTTGTAATCGTGCCTTTTGAGGTAAATTTAATAGCATTAGACAGCAAATTGGTTAGCACTTGTCGAACACGGTACTCATCGAAAAACAGCTGTGTTGGGGTTTGAGCATCAATGTTGATATCGAGTTCAATGTCTTTACTGATCGCTTTCGACAAAATTACGCTCACAGAGTCGTAAACCGCTTCTCGCAAATCGGCATTATGCGGCGACAACATTAAGTTACCCGACTCTATCTTAGAAAGATCGAGAATGTCATTGAGTAACACCAACAACGAATGTGAAGACGACTCTATATCCTCAAGTACCTCTTGTTGGTTAGCGCTCAGTTGGCTCTGAGATAAAATTTCCGCCATACCGATAATTCCGTTAAGCGGCGTACGTATTTCATGGGACATGTTCGCTAAAAATGCACTCTTGGCTTTATTCGCAGAAATCGCATCTTCTTTTGCTTCTATCAACTCTTGGTTGTGTTGTTGATTGCGCTCCATAACTCTATTTAAAGTATCTACAAATTCAGCGAGCTCATCATTACCGTTGGTTTGTATGGCTTTATGCTTACCATCAGCGCATTCCGAAACCCCTTTTAAGATAAGTGATAGATTTCTATTTAAACGCAGAGAAGTGGTTGAGCTTAACCATAATAAGACACCTGCGACAGCAAGTATCAACAACGTCATTACCAAGGTTTGCTTTTTTTGTCGGTCAATACTCTTCGTTAAATCCAATTGAAGTTGCTTGGTATAAGCACCAACCGCCTTTGAGATCGCCAGTTTCTTTCGCTCTAAACTTTCCACATGTTCATATATTTCAGGTGCCGAGAAGTCACCTTTGAGAAGCCGAGCAGTAAAACGGTCTTGAAATTCATCTTGGGAGAACATGTTTAACAGTTTGCTAATTTCCAGCGAGTGGCTGTCTGATCGTAAAAACGTACCTAACAGCTGTTGTTGCCTGTCTAAAGCACCAACATAGCTCAATAAATATTGATCGATCAGCTCTGGAGAACGATACAAGCGGTAACTCAGCCACGCTTCTCGCTGAGTCCAGAACACGTAGTGAGTAAGATTGATAAACATCGCATCTGTTTGGCTGATCTTTTCGTCCACTATATTGGCACGATATTCAGACAGCTCCATTAACACGCCTTTTAACAGGTCAAAGGCTCGTTCTGTTTGCTGTGCGTTGCTGACAGTAATCTGTGATGCGTCGCTGTCAGTACTAGTGGTTACCCGCGCGAGCTTCTTTAACACACTCTTTAACTCAATCAACTGCGGCTCGACAGTCCAACTGTTGTCGAACTGTTGAAGTTGTATTTCGTAATGAGCAAGCCTATCCACTTCCGCTTGCAGCTTTAAAAACAATGGACCTTTCTCTGGGGAGTCTTTAGACAGCACTAACCATTGATAAGCACCACTTGAAACAGCATTAAAAGATTGAAGTGCTTCCACCTTAATTCGCGTTGCTTCAAGGTGATTCATCTTCTTATCGTTCTTGAGCACTTCATTGACTGTAAACCCAAACATGATGAATACAGAAACTGTTGAAAGAAAAATAAGACGCCATCTAATTGACATATTTATCATTTTTATAACGACTCCTTTCCCGATAGTATTTTTACCTAGCCCAATATAAGAATAGGACATTAACAGGAGTTATTGATCAAATTGAATATGAACAAATGACATTATGAGCTAATCATAGGGAATTCGCGTCAGTCGTTATCCACACACAGGATTTAAGGAGGAAGGTCTGTTTTAAACAAGTGAAAGGATAAGGTTATGCCTCTAGATGACCGCAAGTCACTGCTCTAGAAACCAATAAACACCAAAGTTAAGTCAAATTTGTGAGATCTAATCGTTTGCGTCACGAACTTTCTGTACTCAAACTCAGCTTATTCAAAGGTCGAACAAGAAAACTCGCTGAATACCTTATCTGTCGTTTACTTTTTAAGTGTAACTAGTGCTAATGATCACATCTTCAATAATCGCAATTCCCTTTATTACACATCATGTTTTGATCTGAGTATTTTTTGGCGAAAATTAAGTGCTACAGACTGTTAAAGTCAATAGCCTTTCTTGACACTAAAACCTTAATTTATGACCAATTAAAAGCCAATTTTCAGACAATTAATCTATGTTTATTTTTCCTAGCAGAATAACTCGTCGTACCTTACAATCCTGCCACATAAAAATTACAAATTACACACAAGGCATATCAAGCAAATTTAAGTGGCGTAAAGACCACCAAAGCTTAGATAGCTCAACTCCCCCATGCACTCATGGCTACCCTACATTCGCTATGATTGCAGAAATTAACGTGAAAGGTCCCGAGTAAAGATGAGTCCCGAAAAGCACCTCCTAGACTGGCAAACTAGTCAAACTATTGCTGAATCAATCGCTCCTACTTTAGGTCAGTTGTACCGCCAAAAAGGCGTTGAAGTTATCCTCTTCGGTAAAACACTGGTTAACGCAACAACTATCGACATCATCAAAGCTCACCGCATCGCAAAACGTTACACAGGTTCTCCGCTTACCGCAGAACAGACTCAACCCATCATTCAACACCTTCTCTCTATGGACTTGTCTCCATGTCGTATCGATGTTGGTCGCCTTGCTCATACATTCTGGCAAGATCGCGAAGACACACACGGGTTGGATGATTTCCTACAAACTGCACTTTTAGAGTCGCTTGAAGGCGAGGCGATGACAGAACCTCGTGATGTTGTCTTGTATGGTTTTGGTCGTATTGGCCGCTTGCTCACTCGTCTATTGATCGAGAAAAGTGGCCCAGGTTACCCACTGCGTTTACGTGCAATTGTTGTTCGTGGCGGCAAAGATGGTGACTTAGAAAAACGTGCAAGCTTGCTACGTCGTGACTCTGTTCATGGCCAATTCAACGGCAGCATCGTTGTAGACCAAGAACGTAAAGCGATCATCGTTAACGGTAACTTCATCCAAGTTATCTACGCAAACAAGCCAGCAGAAGTGGATTACACATCTTACGGTATCGAGAATGCACTTGTGGTTGATAACACAGGTGTGTGGCGTGACGCTGAAGGCCTAAGCCAGCACGTTGCGTGTAATGGTGCGAAGAAAGTTCTACTGACTGCGCCAGGCAAAGGTGAAATCAAGAACGTCGTATTTGGTGTAAACCAAAATGACATTCAACCAGAAGATACGATCATCTCTGCTGCAAGCTGTACAACAAACGCAATTACGCCAGTATTAAAAGCGGTTCACGACAAGTTTGGTGTCCTATCAGGTCACATCGAAACGGTTCACTCATTTACCAATGACCAAAACCTAATCGACAACTTCCACTCAGGTGATCGTCGTGGTCGTGCTGCGTCATTGAACATGGTACTGACATCGACTGGCGCTGCTAAAGCGGTATCAAAAGCGATGCCAGAAATGGAAGGTAAGCTAACAGGTAATGCGATTCGCGTACCTACGCCAAACGTTTCAATGGCAGTAGCAAACCTAAACCTTGAGAAAGGCACAAACAAAGAAGAGTTGAACGAATACCTACGTGAAATGGCGCTATCTTCAACTTTATCTGCACAGATTGATTACACCGACTCAACCGAGATTGTATCTACCGATTTGGTTGGTTCTCGCCACCCAGGTGTGGTTGACGGTGTTGCAACTATCGCGCAAGACAACCGCGCTGTTCTTTACATTTGGTACGACAACGAGTTTGGCTACAGCTGCCAAGTTGTTCACTGTATGGAACAGATGATGGGTGTTCGTTACAAGACATACCCTGAAGTTTAAACGACTTCGATCTTGTAACTAACTCAGCGCAAACGGCTCCACAACATAATAATTATATCTGCGAAGTCTATTATGGGCTTTGCAACCCTTCTTGTTTTACTCCCCCGTATAAACAGGAAGGTTGCCACTTAGATCTGCTCTCTCTATCTGATCTAAGTGGCCTTTTTACATCTGTTACTTTAATTTTGGTCTCTATTACGCCAACTTTGTCTTCTTCACTCTAACAAAGCTCGACTTCACACCTGTTACAGCTCAACCTCAACATCTGACTGAATCGTACTCGAACACGCAAGGACATAACCTTGCTCAATCTGTTCTGGTGTCAATGTTTCTTGGCTGCTTGATTCCACTGAACCTTTGGTTACTTTGCACTTGCATGAACCACAAATCCCACTGCGACAGGCAATAATAATCGGAACACCAGCTTTCTCTAATGAATCAGCCAGTGGTGTACCCGCTTCCGCTTCTACTTCTGCGCCAAATGCAGGTACAAACACCTTAACGGCACCATTTGAATCTGCAGACGCTTCCGCTTGTGACTCTTCTGAAGCTGTATTGCTATTGGCTAGTGAATCCGTGTTTGGGTTCGCTGGCGTGAAACTTTCTTGATAGAAATTTTCCATGTTGAATTCTAGTTCTTTCAGGTAGCTTTCTATGTTTTGCATAAAGCCAACTGGGCCGCACAGATAAACAGTTCGGTCTAAAATATCTGGGCTTAGTGTTACCAACCAACTCTTGTCTAGACGACCTTGAGGAGCTAATGTTCCTTCACTGTCTTTTAGCAGCAATTTAAGATTGAAGTTGCTGTGCGCCTCATCTAATTGATGCAGTTCTTGAAAGTAAATGGTCTCACGCTTATTGCGTGCCATGTGGACGAAGTCGATCTCAATATCACTGCCTTGAGCCAACCAATACTTTGCCATCGCCATCACAGGAGTGATACCGCAACCCGCACTCACTAGCGTCACTTTTTTGGTCGTCGTTGGCATGCAATCAATACAGTTAAACGCACCAGCAGGCTTCAATACAGAAACCTCATCACCTTCATCAAGTTCATCAACAATAAAGTTCGAAACCAAGCCACCTTCCACACGCTTTACCGTCAGCTTCAGGCGATTATCTTCAGGGCAAGAAGCCACAGAATAGGCACGGTAATCGGTTTTCGTCGGCATATCTAAACCCAGAGTAATGAATTGCCCTGGCTTAAAGTTGAAATGTAAGTCTTGTGGAACGCTGCCAAGCTCAAAGCTGACCGTATCTGGCGTCTCATGCCATTTCTTTAAACACACTAAATTGATTGAATCGCTATCCGACCATGCATACATAGTTCGTGTACCTTGCTAGTGACTAGATGATTAAATGACTAAATATTTAAATCGAAAAAGCCTCGCAGCTGTTTGTTTTATTAAAAACGTCACAACAACGAGGCTTCAGGTTGGCTTAAATTAAGCCGCTAAGATTGTTTTAAGATCTTGTTCTGGCGTTGAAATAGAACGCATATCGAACTCGTCTTGCATAATCTTAAGTAGGTTTTCAGTTAGGAACGCAGGTGCTGTAGGGCCTGTGTAGATACCTTTCACACCTAGAGCGAACAGAGTAAGCAAGATAACGATCGCTTTTTGCTCGAACCAAGATAGAACCAGCGTTAACGGAAGTTCGTTGATACCACAATCAAACTCTTGAGACAGTGCGATAGCAAGCTGAATCGCAGAGTAAGCATCGTTACATTGGCCAACATCTAACAGACGTGGGATACCGTTAATGTCGCCGAATTGGTTTTTGTTGAAACGGAATTTACCACATGCCAATGTCAGGATTACTGAATCTTCTGGCGCTTGAGCTGTGAAGTCTGTGTAGTAACTACGTTCAGATTTGTCACCGTCACAACCACCGACTAGGAAGAAGTGTTTGATATTGCCTTCTTTCACTTGCTCAACAACCGCAGGTGCCGCTTCCATCAGTGCGTTACGACCAAAACCGACAGTGATCATTTGCTCGATCTCGTCGTGTTTGAAACCTTCTTGCGCTAGTGCACAATCAATTACTGCGCTGAAATCGTCGCCTTCAAGGTGATCAACACCCGGCCAGCCCACGATGCTGCGTGTAAATAGACGGTCTGCGTAAGAACCTACATCAGGGTTAAGCAGGCAGTTAGACGTCATTACAATTGCGCCAGGGAAGTTAGCGAATTCTTTTTGCTGGTTCTGCCAAGCGCTGCCGTAGTTACCCGCAAGGTGTGGGTACTTGTTTAGCTCTGGGTAACCGTGTGCTGGTAGCATCTCACCGTTAGTGTAAACGTTGATTCCCTTGCCTTCAGTTTGTTGAAGAATCTTTTCTAGATCATGTAAGTCGTGACCAGAAACAAGAATACAGTGACCTTTTTTAGTCTTCACATTCACGGTTGTTGGTTGAGGGTGACCAAAGGTATCTGTCTCGCCTTTGTCTAGCATTTCCATTACTTTGTAGTTCATCAAGCCAATCTGCATTGATGTATCAAGTAACTGTTTTAGATCGGATGGATCTGTACCTAGGAACGCCATGATTTCATGGTATTCAGCAAAAATAGCGTCATCAGTTTGACCAAGAACACGAGCGTGCTCCATGTAGGCTGCCGCACCTTTTAAGCCGTATAGGCAAAGAAGACGAAGACCAATCACATCTTCGTGTTGAGAATCGTGACCACGGTTTACAGCAGCTTGAGGCGCAAGTGCCAATAGCTCTGAAGAATCTGTTGGAAGATCGAACTGTGCTGCTGCAGAAAGCTCTGGAATTTCAAAACCAATCAATGTTGCTGCTGCACGAACTTTTTGCTCTAAACGCTGCTTGAATTCATGAGACTGTTGTGCGAATTCGATAATACGAGCAGGGTCGAAGTTAACGTTAGTCAGTGTTGCGAAGAACGCTTTTGGCGCCCACTCATCAACTTCTGTATCAATAACATCGCAAGCGCGACCTAAGCTTGCCCAAAAAGAAACGCCTTGAAGAGAATGCACCAACACGTCTTGAAGGTCGGATACTTCCGAGGTTTTTCCACACATGCCTTGTGCGAAAGAACAGCCTTTTACGGTTGGGGTTTGAATTGTTTGTTCACATTGAATACAGAACATATAAGGGGCTCCAGTAATTTTTTATTAGCTGTAAGTACTTTGCTTACAGTGACTTATTCCACCCCCTATAGAGCATCAAGCGTGCCAACTTTTAAGTTATTGATTTTATGGAACTTACTGTTATTCCATAATTTTAGTGCGTGATTATGACTACATATAAACTCTCAATCCACACACACCTGTGTCATAGTGACTCTCTGATATTTATTAACGGTGTTCATGTTTCGTTCAGAATGGAAGCGATATAGTAACAACATAGAGAAAAGAGGAATGAATATGAAAAATATCTTAGTTACGATTGTTGCGTTGTTTACTGGCCTATTGGCGTTATTCACGAGCTTGATTCTTGCTATTCCTTTAGCTATTGCAGCTTTAATCACTGGCAAGCGCATTCAGAATCAAATGAAAAAACAGGGTTTCGGAGCTCACATGAACACACGTCAATCATCTACCAGTGATGCCGGTGTTATTGAAGGTGAATACGAAGACCTTTCAAGCAGAAAGTAATCTAAACTTCAGTTTCAGACATAGTAAAAGAACAACAGAGACAACATCAAAAAATGCATAGAAATACCATTCTAACGCTACTCGCCTTAACGACTTTAAGTCTCGTTGGTTGTTCCAACGAGACAACGATACCTGCTTACGAAACATCTCCAAACTTGCCTGAATATCAGCAAGACAGCTTTGATGCCTACGTCAATGAAACTCAAGATTGGTTATTGAAAAACCGTGTATTCATGACCAAAGACAAGCAGCTAGAGATTCGACTCAATTCACCCACCGAATACAAACCTGCGGCACCTAACGGTAAGGCAGTTTTATTGGTACATGGTTTAGGTGATTCTCCGTACTCATTTAAAGACATCGCAACGCACTTAGCAGAACAAGGCTACCTAGTGAGAACGGTATTGCTACCGGGCCACGGCAGTCGTGTTGGCGACTTAATGCAGCCAAACTTAGAAGATTGGCAAGGTGTTGTAGCTCATCATACGAAGCTATTGGAGCAAGAGTATGATTCTGTTTGGCTTGGCGGTTATTCAACAGGCGCGAACCTCGTAACTTCGCAGGCGATGAACGATCCTAAGATCTCTGGATTACTGTTATTTTCTCCTGCGTTCCAACCGAGTTCGTCTGCGGTTCAATATGCAGGGCTAGCAAGCTACTTTGTCACTTGGGCGGATCAAGATCCTGAAGACAATGTATTGCGTTACAACTCACTGCCAATGAATGGTGCCTCGGTTTACTATGAGACATCAGAAGTGGTTCGTGAAGACTTACAAGATAAACACTTCGATAAGCCAGTGTTTATTATGATGAGTGAAGGCGACAGTGTGATTGACACCAGTTTCGTTCAACAAGCGTTTACTGAATCGATGCCCAACCCAAATAACGTGTTGATTTGGCAAGGGGAAACCACACTTGACGATCCTCGCGCTGTTCAATACAGCATGAAGATCCCAGAGCAACGTATTTCGAACGGTTCTCATATGGGCTTACTGTTCTCACCAAACAATCCTTACTACGGGATCAATGGTAGCGAGAAGATCTGCTCCAATGGTCAAGAGGAAGGTTTTGAAGCACAGTGCAACGCCACAAGTGAAGTGTGGTACTCAGCGTGGGGATATCGTGAAGAAGGCAAAAACCATGCGCGTTTGACCTACAACCCGTACTTTTCAGACTCGATGCAAAAGCTCGATGCAGTTCTGAATTCGGAAGGTTAACAAGCTCAAGTCTTTCGAAACCAATCCATAGAAGTCAAAAAGGCTCACTAGATAACGTCTAGTGAGCCTTTTTAATGGATATCGTTTCTTACCAATATATGGACTACCGCTATATCGTCCACACCACGCGCACAGCGAGCAGAATCAACACCACGCCTGATAATCGATCGATCAACTGCGCTTTTGCTCGAATGCGCTCTACGATCAACGGGCTAGAGAGCACCAAAGTGATAAAGGTATACCAAAGGCCATCAACAATCAGCGGCGTTGAGACAATAATCACTTGATTGCTCAGTTCATTACCTAACGCCACAAATTGGCTAAATAGAGCGATAAAGAACAGAGCGATCTTAGGGCTCAAGATAGAGATCAAGAAAGCTTCGCGAGCAGACTGTATGTAGCTCATCTGTTCACCCGCTTCCAATTTCGCGGCAACTCCACCTTTCGAACGCAACGCGTTTACACCGAGATAGAGCAGATACGCTGCACCCGCTAAACTGATCCCTTTGAACAACATTGGTGATTGCTCAAGCACAACGGCTAAACCGACAATGGTTGCGAACGCGTAAATACCTATGCCCGCAGCGTGTGACCAAGCTGCGATAAGTCCGTTCATACGGCCACCAGCCAAACTATGCTTAGCGATCATCGCCAAGCTTGGGCCCGGAGACATTGCACCCAACAAGCAAATCGCTAACAAAGAAAACCAAATTGTTACTGTCATCATTCCATTCCTAGTAAAACAAAGCGCTCTAGCTGAACACTCTACAATTAATACTCAATACTTAGCGCTTACAATAAGCCGCAGTAGGTATTATTTGAAATCAAAGATTATCATCACTGGTATGATTAGAAATCATACTTATATTGTAACTCGACTTTTGAATGGCTTTAAACGCTTTCTCTCGAGCCCATTTATGGGCAGAGTCGTTGTCATACTTAGGATGCCACATCAGCCAATAGGTATGCATTTCTGTCTCAAACGGCAGAGAAAAGTAAGCGACATCGAGATGACGACCCAAGTTATAAGCAATATGCTCCGGCACAATCATCAAGTAGTCGTCTTGCATTAACACGTTTCCCGCCGATGAAAAGAACGGTACCTGCAACGCGATTCTGCGTTTATGTCCCTGTTTCTTTAACGCAATATCCGAATAACTGTCTTTGTCTCCCCCACCCGTGACTTTGATATGTGAGTAACTCACGATGTCTTCCGAGCTTATGGCTGATTGCTTAGCCAACGGATGAGAGGCTCTCATCAAACACACGGATTTATCCTCTCCGAGCTTGATACTTGAGACATGATCCGGCTTTTTGGGGAACATACTCGACGCCAAATGAATACCTGATTCATTGAGCGTTTCAAGGAAGTTAGGCTGCCATAGACGATAAGCCAAGTTGATATGAGGCGCGTCCTTCGACACCTCGGACACAATAATGGGCAAAATATACTGAGCAACATAATCACTCGAAGCCAACACCAATTCACCTTGCCAATCTTGTGGATCAAATGGCTTATCATCTAATAAGTGGTCAAACTCGCCAAGCAAGTCGTCGAGCTTGCCTTTAAGCAATAAAGCGCGGTTGGTTGGAACCAGTTTGTTCCCATCACGAACCAAAAGAGGATCACCACATAGATCTCTAAGCTGAGCCAGTTGACGGCTCACCGCCGACTGCGTGATGTGCAGACGCTGAGCGGCTCGACTGACATGGCACTCTTCAAGAAGTACATGCAGCGACCGCAGTAAATTTAAATTGATATTACCTAACATCAGCAACCTTAGAGTGAATAAGAATAGAGCGAGTAAGAATAAGTTGAGTAAGTACTGACAAATGACGACACGGTGAAGGTAAGCGGCATCAACTCAAGACATATTAAAAGACGAAGTTTGCTTGTTGAAGAATTCCGTTAAGACAGTATGAGTCATAAGATGTCGAAGTTCAGGATAGCCTTGCAGCTGGTCGCGAATTTGGTTCAAACGCTCCATGCTTTCAACTTCAACATAAAGCATCATGTCGGTCTCACCGCTAATAGAGTGACACCACTGCACACCGTTAATGGCGTAGATATTTTTAGCGTAAGACTCACAATTATGGTTACTGCTCGACATGTCAAACTTCAAAGAGATATAAGCGCCAACGTTCTTCGTTAAATCAGGCTCGGTCACCTGTGCACAATATCCTGTGATGATCTTATCGTTTTCCAGCTTCTTGATTCTGGCGTTCACTGCAGAGCGAGACAGGCTGACATCTCTGGCGATATCGCTCACTGAGCATCGAGCGTTAGTTTTTAGAATATCTAAAATTTGGCGATCAAATTTATCCATGCTTCTGATTCTTTCCATTTATTGTTCTATTTATAACGCCTAATTTGACACAACTTTCCTACTTATAACAGCCATTATGACCGCCGACACTTTCACGCTTAATCAAATTAATACCGTTAAATTGACGGTGTCTTAAGACGTTTCGCTAGCTGTATTATTGATGTCGACAATGTATGCTTTCAATCTCAGCCTCACAAGACTGCACCATAAAACCGATATCAAAGCCAATAGCAAGGACAGCGAATGACGCAACTCAAACAAGAAATCACGCTTATTTCAGGAATTGGACAACTCTCTACGACCTTGCTTGGCACAGGATTGTTTATGATCCCAGCTATCGCAGCAGGCATTGCAGGGCAGTTATCGCTATTAGCATGGTTAATCCTGTTTATCGCCATTTGCCCGATTGCACTAACCTTCGCAGCATTAGGGAAACGCTACCCCAATGCAGGAGGCACGGCCTATTTTGTGCGCCAAGCATTCAGCGAGCGATTAGAAACCAGTGTGGCTTGGTTGTTTGTGAGTGTTATTCCTGTCGGTATTCCAGCGGCGATTGCATTGGCAGGAGGCTTTGCTCAACAACTGTTACCAGCACCACTCGACACACCATTAGGTGCTCAATCCTTTACCATCGCTCTGCTTATTGCCGTCAATTTGATGGGCAGTAAGTCTTCAGGCCGCTTGCAAACCGTGATTGCCTTGTCGATTTTTGCTTTAGTCAGCGCTTTTGTCTGGAAAGCCGACATCACAGCAGCTGACATCGCAGTTCCGACTATGACATCCGATTCAATGTGGTCTATTGGTGCAGCACTGGCGGTTATGTTTTGGTGCTTTGTAGGAATCGAAGCCTTTGCTCACATGGGAGAGGAATTTAAGAATCCACAGCGTGACTTCCCCATCGCCATCATTACCGGGTGTTTCGTCGCAGGCTTGGTGTACTGGGCTTGTTCAGTGGTTATTATCAAGCTAGGCGCTTATGGTTCGCCGGAATTTGATGCGGCTTCTATCCCGTGGGTGACAGAGCAACTGTTTGGCAATGGCTTTAAAACCGTCATCAGTGTACTTGGCTTCTTTGCTTGTTTTGCTAGCCTAAACCTTTACACCCAAAGCTTGTCTCGCATGATTTGGGCTCAAGCTCGCCAACACACTCCGACCAATAAAATGGCGCAGCTCAACAGCCGTGGCGTACCACTTTATCCAACCTTAGCAATCGGCTTTATTGCGCTTATTTCGTGTGTAATCGGCGAGCTGTCTAATTTGGATCTCGAATTCTTTCTTAAACTCGCCAATGGTATTTTTGTTCTAGTTTATCTGCTTGCGATGTTAGCGGCCTGCCGATTACTGACTGGCGCATCGAGATACACAGCCATGATTTCACTGGTCATCTGTACCTTGGTGTTTATCTGCCTAAGTTGGTCGATGCTCTATGCAGTGACTGTTTTTGTGACATCGTCACTCCCTTGGCGCAAATGGTTGGGTAAACCCACCGTCTCTATCGACAAGTTGTAACTCGATTAGTGATGAATCAGAAAATTGTAAACAAGCCCTACCAATATTACTGATAAAAAAGCCGAGCGATCTGTTTGATCTTCGGCTTTATGTCAGCCAGTCGGATATTACCAAACCCCAGCACTGCACCACTCCAATCACGAGCATCACTTGATCCATATTCATAAAAGTCAAAAGGACGAATGATGATATTTTCAAACTCTGCTCTACGGCTCCACTCATGTTCAGATATCCCTTGATACCACTTCACTGTCACATGTAGCCCAGCAGCCTGACTGATCACTTCAAGATCGCCATGAAACTCACTTTTAATCGCTTCTATCATCGCTTCATGCTTGAGTTTGTATGAACGACGCATCTTTCTAATATGGCGCAATAAATCGCCTTCACGTACAAAGTCCGCCAGCGCTTCTTGTGTATGTGAGGCCGTGTCTCCAGTGAGCGCATCTTTAATCTCAAGACACTTCGCCACCAGACTTTCTGGCACCACCAAATAACCTAGTCGCAAGCCATTGAACATCACCTTACTCAGCGATCCGACATAGATGATGCGATCATCGAACCCTAACTTTCCCGCTAACCCTTGCATGCTGGTATAAGGGCGATGAGCAAACTGAAACTCACTGTCGTAATCATCCTCAATGATCCATGACTGATGTTGATTGGCCCAATCGATCAGTTTAAGTCGTTGCTCGGTATTCAAGGTCGTGCCCATTGGGTATTGGTTACTCGGCGTGACATACAGAGCCTTGGCGTTACTGGACAGCACTTTTTCAATATCTAATCCAACCTTTTCACGCACACTCACACCGTCTAGCTCTAGCCTCAACAGATCGATGATTTTATGCACTTGTCGATAGCCGGGCTCTTCCACAAGGATTTTGTCCCCCATCGCTAACGTCGCCATCAGACCAATTGAGATGGCTTGCTGCGCACCTGCGGTGATGATGATTCTATCGGCACTGCAGTGAACCGAGCGACTACTCGCAAGATACCCGCTCAATGCTTCCCTCAAGGCCAAGCTTCCCTGAACCTCTTGATTACCCGCAATGTTCTGACGTGTAGAGTGACGTTGCAGCAATCTCTGCCGTTTCGCAAAAGGGAACGCATCTAAGTCAGGGACTCCGGGCGCAAAGCTGCGGTTAATGTCGTTAGGTTTCGCTATGTTTGCACTCGACTTACTTATTACGTGCTTAACCTGTGTACCCTGAGCACTGTTTGACTGAGACAAACTTAGAAAGTGCTCTGGTTGTTCAACCGAGACATAAAACCCTGAACCTTGCTTGCTCTCGATATAGCCTTCGGTGACCAGTTGCTCGTACGCATAAATCACTGTATTTCGACTCACCGATAACTCGACGGCTAGCTTACGTGTAGAAGGTAACTTACTGCCCTTACTCCATAAATCTTGAACAATCTTTTCTCTGATCGCATGAAACAAGGCGGTTTGACGTGTGTCATGTTGCTCGTCTAACTGCAGGTCACCGACATCAATAGGCTGCATAACTGGATCCAAATAGTGTTTAAAAGTGGCTCTATTTAATAGACCAGTTAATCGCTACATTAATCAAAAGGCAATGATTAAGGAGCGATTATGTTATCTAACACGAAAAGAACCACGATTAAAAAAGGGGCTCACAAAGCCGTATTTGAACAAGAGAAACTTCATCAAATCATAGATGAGAGCTTAATCGCACACATTGTATTACAAGGCGAACAAGGACCAATGGTTATCCCAATGCTCGCGTGGCGAGTGGATGATATGGTCTACATCCATGGCGCAAAAAACAGCCGCTTGTTGAAAGGCTTAAAAAAAGGAGAGCCTACCTGTTTAACGTTCACTTTGTTCGATGGTTGGGTGTTAGCTCGCTCTGCATTTCATCACAGTGCGCATTATCGTTCTGCTGTGGTATTGGGTTCTTTTTCAGTTATTGATAACAACCAAGAAAAGGATCGCTTGTTGAACATCTTTATTGAGCAAATCGCGCCGGGAAGAACCGACGAAGTCAGGCTCAGTAATGAGAAAGAGCTCACCGCAACCGAGCTTTTGGCGATACCTTTAACGGAAGCCTCCGTGAAGATTGGTAAACATGGTGTGAATGATGATAAAACCGATATGGATATCCCAGTATGGGCTGGCGTATTACCTTATCGAACGGTCGTAGGGCCATTAGAAACGGTGCCTGAGCAAGAAGGCGTTATCGATAAGCCTGATTATCAAGCAGCCTATGGCGAACGATGGTATCAAAATTAGCACGACAAGGTGGTCAGCGAAGGATAGTTGTATACAATCTGGTTTATCAAATTTTTAACATAACTAAATAGTTAATCAGACAATGCAGAAGAATAAGGAAACTCTCCCACTTCAAGGCTTGCTCAACGGTATTGGGCAAGTCTATTTCACTCCGTCGGTCATGACGTCGTTTCTGCTATTGTTTGCCATTTCTATCGAGTCACTTGCGCTGGCTTTGCTTACCTTATTCGGTGCGAGTTGCAGCTACGGATTTTCCTTACTGACCAATAAACCGTCTCATGATATTGAGAATGGCATGTATGCACTAAATGGCGCACTGATTGCTTTGTTCATCGGGAATTTTTTTGAAGTAAATGGGTGGCTGATTTTAGTAGTAGCCCTCGGCTCGCTCATTACCGTACCCATCGCCAAGATCGTGTTTAGCTTTAAGAAGTATCGCGGTTACACAAGTGCCTTTATCCTCACCTCTTGGCTGATTTATGCTATCCAATCAGCCTTGGAGCTATCGGCATTTTCTCCATCCAACTCCGCATTGATACCCATCATCAGTCTTGAGGTAGACTCGTGGTTCAGCTTACCAACAGCGGTGCTCCCGTTATTGAAAGGGATCAGCCAAGTCAGCTTTATCGATAATGCACTATCGGGTCTAGTCATCTTGGTTGCCATCGCACTCAACAATATCAAGCATGCACTATGGGTAGTACTCACAGTGTTAATCAGCACTGTTTTTAGCCACATGATTGGCGCTTCTGGCGCGCTAATTGAGCAAGGTCTTTACGGGTACAACGCCACTCTTGCCACTCTAGCACTTGTGCTCTATCCGCGAATTCCTTGGCCGTTAATCCTATTAGGCATGCTGTTGAGCTGTCTCATCACACTTGGTTTTCATGAACTGTCACTGCTACCACTTACCGCGCCTTTTGTCCTTAGCACTTGGATAATCGTTTACCTATCCACTCATTTTAAAAAGCTAGATGAAGACTAATGATGATCAGTATTGACTATCAAAACGCTCAATATACTGCTTAGGCGTCAAACCTCGATGTTTCTTAAACATCCGATTAAAGCTCGCGACGTTGGTATAACCTAACCTCTTCGAGACCTCTTCCACTGGCACTGAATACATCAGTAGCTCTACCGCCACGTTGCTTAACGCATACCCCATAATGGTAGAAAAATTGATGCCCGATTTATGCAAACGGCGTTGAAACTGCTGCTCAGAGAGCCCTAATAAACTGGAAACCTTGTGAAGGGTTGGTAAACCAAAGTGGCGACTGTAGTTGATCATCTCATAGGTGACCTTATGTTCATCACCAGCATCTGGCATGTTTAGATAGTTATCCAAGTCATGAAAGTTCATCGCCAGATTTGCTTTACTGTTCGATAGTGATTGATTGATGGATAACCTCGATTCACTCGGGATCCAAACCTCTGTGCGAGGCTGTCCCCATTGAATCGTACAGCCGAAATATTCATGGTAGAGGTCAACATTCTCTCGACGACCGGCTATTGAAACCGCGACGGGTTTAAAGTCATCACCCAAATATCGACGTAAAATCTTCATAATGAAAACCGCGACTCTTATTGAGTCATGCACTTTACCCGTTTCTGAGTAAGCAGGATTGTCGTAGCACCATTTAATCATTGTCCCTACCTGTGCACCGTATAAGAACGCACCAGACTGTAAACAGTGCAGGCCGATGTTCACTCGGCGGATCGTAGAAGCAAGATCATGTCCAGAAAAAAACCAGTTGGTTAACGGGCCTAATTTTTCAATATCCACTCGGTCAGACAGTTTCAGAATAATATCTGGATCATTAGTTTGCTGTTCAAGAAACCCATACCATTTATCGACTTCATTGACCGGAATAAGATTCATTGAGTTAGTAAACACAGACTTCGGAATACCTAAACGCTCCGTATTAACCACAGGGTTTGTGACAGCGTGTTGATAAATACCCAAAATCCCTAACGCTCTTAAGAAGTTACAATTGTTCATTAGTCGCTAACCCTTAGAAAGGAGATCATAGATCAAATCATATAATTGCCATTATCGAAGTAATTAGTAAATTTACAACCTGTAAATCCAACTTCCATCACACTCGGCGTTCAAATTTTACTTAGGGTTGATCAATGAGTTTACTAAGTGTCCCATTTGTTGGAACAGGCGCAGACACCGCATTACACGTCGTAGCTGGCGTTGTGTTGGTCGCAACAATCGCAGCTGCATGTTACGGCTTTTGGCGTGTTCATGAATTACCAATCAATAAAGCCCACAGTAAAGAGCATCACCAGCTCGGTTTAATCACAGCTTTAACTTGGATTGGCTTCATATGGCACTGGGTATGGGTACTTGCCGTCATTTTAGCGTTTGTTGATATGGAAAAAGCCATCATAAACCTGAGAGACACATGGAAAGCACCTGCGGAACCAACAGAACAACAAGTTAAGAATGATCAAGATGGGGAGAGCCAAACATGTTAGAAGGCTTAGCTCTGTGGGCACTGTTCATCTATCTACTTAGGCTTATTGGTATGCCATGGAATAAGGGCACCAAAGCATTTTCTTATCTAGGTGGTACATCATGGTTATTGTTTGTTTGGGTTGGACTCATTAACTACACTCCGATGGATCTCTCTGGAGGTTCAGTCGTTCAATCACCACACATTCAGCTGCGTCCCGATTCAACTAATGTGTCGGGAAAAACTTCCAAAGTCCACATCGACCCAAACCAGGATGTGACTGAAGGACAGCTAATTTACGAAATTGATGACACTAAATATGTCATCGCAAGAGACAAAGCCAGCGTTCAACTTGAATCTGCAGAGGTCGCTTTAGACACAGCTCGTCAAGAAGTGAGCATTGCAAAAGTCAGCTATCAATCGGCGCTTGAAGACATCAAAGCTTCAGTCGCACAAATAGATTCGGCTAAAACTGACTTAGTACTGCAGTCAAAGACGCTTGATCGTTACCAGAAGCAAAACAAAGTGGTAGAACATACGATCACTGAAACTGACATCGACCAACAAACAGCAAAGGTAGACTTAGCGACGTATAACGTTACGACATTGGAATCTCAGCTTAGCAAGAAAGAAGTCGATGCCGAGAATGCGAAGTTGAACATCCACAAAGCTGAAACCAATGTGAACAAGAAGCAAACTGAGGTCGATTCAGCAAAGGCAACACTGGCACAAGCACAGTGGGACTTGAACAGCACCAAAGTCACGGCACCGACTGACGGCTTTGTAACGAACTTTATTCTTCGTGAAGGTCAGCGTGTTTCAATGATGCCTCGTATCCAGATGTATACCGAAGAGAAGTACGTGCTGATGCGAGTTAACCACCAAGCGATTCGTAATATTAAGGTCGGTCAACCTGCGGAATTTGCGACAGCGGTATACCCAGGAAAAGTGTTCTCTGCAACCGTAGAAGGCATTGTAGAAGCCACTGGTGAAGCGCAAGCAAGTTTGCTGGGTATCGATGAGCAGGTTCGTGTTACCACAGGCAAAAACCTTCAGAACAAGCACCACTTTGTTCGTTTAAAAATTGATGAGGCAGAGGGTTACGATATTCCTGTTGGCTCTGTCGGATTAGCGTGGGTAAGCGGTGAGAAGCCTATCAGCTTTATGGCGTTCCTAGACGTAATACGCGGGATCATCATTAGAATGAAGTCTCAACTGTACTTCTTCTACTCCATCTAATACTTCCTATTGGCGAAGCAATACCCAAGCCCGTGCGCTCTTAGATCGCACGGGCTTTTTGTTTATTTCACCATTCGTCGCCAGAAAGAACACAAACCCGAAAAACGAATAAACACTCTAAAGTTGCAAATCGCAATTGCATTTTGCAATTAGGCATTGCAAAAACGCAAATTAAACGCTCAAATACGCACCAGATTGCTATAAAACTGCCGTTTTACGTGGTTTTAAAAGTTGGCACACTAACTGCAATGTATATATTGACCCTTCTTAAGCCGAGGGTCACCTAGCCAACTGACGTTGTTAGTGAACCTATTCTTGTTCACAAAATATATAGGCCAATTGCGATTATTGCGATTGGCTATTTTTTTGCCTGCAGTTTGGCCAACCGCCCTCTTTTTCGATACAGACACCCATTCAGACGTATAATAACAAGCATTCATAGCCAACCAAGAACAGCAGATAACCAACGCATTATAGAAAACGTTTTCTATTTATTTTTTTAAAATAAAGGCAGAAAATAACCCTATGTTTTACAATATAATTACTGCAATAACTGGTTTTTAGGGGCCCTTATTGACAAAATTGGCATTGACTATGTGATTTATATCACCATAATGCGCACGTTTGCCTGCAATACGGCGACCGTTAATTTTAATTTTGATCATTTGCGGAGGTAAAAAATGGCTGCTGATAATAACTACAGTCTAGGGCCGGTTCCTACATCGGCTAGGAAAGGAGTCGCTTCACTCACCATGGTAATGCTTGGACTCACTTTCTTCTCTGCAAGTATGTGGACAGGTGGTTCACTCGGGACAGGTCTTTCATTCAACGATTTCTTCCTCGCCGTTCTCATCGGTAACCTAATCCTCGGTATTTACACTTCTTTTCTTGGCTACATCGGCTCATCTACTGGCCTCTCTACCCACCTTCTTGCTCGTTTCTCTTTCGGTACTAAAGGCTCATGGCTTCCTTCTGCTTTACTTGGTGGTACACAAGTCGGTTGGTTTGGTGTGGGTGTTGCGATGTTTGCTATTCCAGTACAAAAAGCAACGGGCATTGATACCAACACCTTGATTATCGTATCTGGCTTGTTGATGACGGGTACAGTGTACTTCGGCATTAAAGCGCTAATGGTGCTTTCAGCGATTGCAGTGCCTGCGATTGCGATTCTGGGTGGTTACTCAGTACTGACTGCGGTAGACAGTGTTGGTGGACTAGAGCAACTGCAACTTATTAAACCAGAGACGCCAATGGACTTCTCAATTGCGCTAGCAATGGTTGTAGGTTCGTTTGTAAGTGCGGGTACGTTAACTGCCGATTTCGTTCGCTTTGGTAAAAAGCCAGCAAGCGCCGTGTTAATTACAATGGTTGCGTTCTTCATCGGTAACTCGCTGATGTTTATCTTCGGCGCTGCAGGAGCAGCAGCAACCGGTCAGGCTGATATTTCAGATGTGATGATCGCGCAAGGTCTGCTGCTTCCAGCCATCATCGTGCTTGGCTTGAATATCTGGACAACCAATGAAAATGCACTTTATGCATCCGGTTTGGGTTTATCTAACATCACTGGTCGCTCAAGTACTACAATGTCTATCATTAACGGCATTATCGGTACGATTTTCGCACTTTGGTTATACAACAACTTCGTTGGTTGGTTAACCTTCCTTTCGCTGGCGATTCCACCAATTGGTGGCGTAATCATCGCCGACTTCTTCGCGAACCGTAAACGTTACAAAGATTTTGCAAATGCAGAGTTCCAAACCGTTAACTGGGCTGGCATTATCGCGGTAGCAACTGGCGTAGCCGCTGGTCACTTCCTACCTGGCGTTGTTCCTTTGAACGCAGTGTTAGGTGGTGCAATCAGCTACCTCGTGCTTAATCCTCTATTGAACAAAAAAGCTCTGAAATCTCAGGCCGCTTAAGGACACACTATGACAACCTTATTAATCAAGAACGCGAAACTTCAAGACCAAGAGGGCTTGAAACAGATTCTGATTGAAAATGGTCAATTTTCTCGCATTCTCGATAATGACGCACAAATCAATCATCAAGGTGACATCCTTGATGCTGAAGGTGGCATTGCAGTTACTCCTTTCTGTGAACCGCACATCCACCTAGATACTACTCAAACTGCTGGCGAGCCTAACTGGAACATCTCTGGCACTTTGTTTGAAGGTATTGAGCGTTGGGCTGAGCGTAAAGAACTGCTATCAATCGAAGACGTAAAGTCTCGTGCCAAGCAAACATTGAAATGGCAGATAGCTAACGGTGTTCAACACGTTCGTACACACGTTGATGTGTCTGACCCAACACTCGTTGCGTTAAGAGCGATGGTTGAAGTTCGTGAAGAGATGAAAGAGTGGGTCGACATCCAGATCGTTGCATTCCCTCAAGAAGGCATTCTTTCATACCCTAACGGTAAAGAGTTGCTTGAAGAAGCAGTGAAGATCGGCGCTGACGTTATCGGTGCTATCCCTCACTTCGAATTCACTCGTGAATACGGGGTTGAATCTTTGCATTACGTGTTCGAGCTTGCACGCAAGTACGACTGTCTGATCGACGTTCACTGTGATGAAATCGACGACGAACAATCTCGCTTTGTGGAAACATTAGCAGCCCTTGCTCATAAGTTTGAAATGGGCGAGAAAGTGACTGCTAGCCACACCACTGCAATGGGTTCGTACAACGGTGCTTACGCATCTCGCCTGTTCCGTCTATTGAAGATGTCAGGTATCAACTTCGTGGCAAACCCGCTAGTGAACATTCACTTACAGGGCCGTTTCGACGATTACCCGAAACGCCGCGGTGTAACGCGCGTTAAAGAGATGCTAGCAGCAGACATCAACGTTTGTTTTGGCCACGATGATGTGTTTGACCCATGGTACCCACTGGGCACAGCGAACATGCTTCAAGTTCTGCACATGGGACTCCATGTGACACAGGTGATGGGCTACGACCAAATCAACAACTCACTTGATTTAATCAGCAAGAACTCTGCTCGCACATTGAACATCCAAGACAACTTCGGCATCGAAGAAGGTAAGCCAGGTAGCTTGCTGATTCTTCCTGCTGACAATGGCTTTGATGCAGTGCGCCGCCAAGTACCAGTGCAGTACTCAATACGCCACGGTAAGGTGATTGCAGAGACTCAACCAGCGAAAACAAAAATAAATTTAGATCAAACTGAAGATATCAACTTTAAGCGTTAATATCGTCTATACTAACGAAGAAAAGGAGGCTTAGGCTTCCTTTTTACTTTGTCATGGCGTGTAACTTTATAAACCTATCAGCTGTTGTAGGTAGTTTTTGTTAACGAGCGCAACATGACAAAAAAACTCGCTGATTTATCAATCAATGAGTGTACAACCCGAAAGACTGTGTTAACATGCACTCGCTCTGTTAGCCGGAGTTATTTAAGTTAGATGAATAGTAAAAAATGACATGTAAAATCGTTACCCGTTTTTGTAAGTAGTTTTTCCTTATTTCTTAGCAATATTAAATAATTCAATTATCAGCGCATTGCAGTAATGCAATCAACAATTTAGAAAATTTATGAATAAGGGACAAATTATGTCTAACACAAATACTGGCACTGTAAAATGGTTTAACGAAGAGAAAGGTTTCGGTTTCATTTCTCAAGACAACGGCGGCGCTGACGTATTCGTACACTTCCGTGCTATCGCTTCTGAAGGTTTCAAAACTCTGAAAGAAGGCCAAAAGGTTTCTTTCGAAGTTGAAAACGGTCAAAAAGGCCTACAAGCAGCAAACGTTGTTGCTCAATAATTAGCTTTTAGCTAAAAAGAATTTTAAAGCGCTGATTTTTATCGGCGCTTTTTTATACCTGAAATAAAACTTCCACTGAGTTACTACCTCTTCCACACTCACCAACAGCCGGCCCCCCAAAACCGGACCTCTCATCTTTGGTCAAATAACACCCTATTTATTATTCGATATAAATATGCAATCGATTTCCATAATGAAAACGAGTTATTTACCCAATCCTCATCCATTAATTATATAATTTTTAAAGCAAAGATCGGTAAAATCCGCTAATCTTGGTCGCAGTGGCTTAGTTAGTTTGGTATCTGCAGTAAAAATCATGAAAAAAGACGAATTTCAAAAATCCACCGCAAATCTAAAAAAAGCGGTGCCTCTTATGATGAAGAACCGGGTGTCTACTACACCTGCAAATTATGCACTTTGGTACACCTATGTTGACAATGCTATCCCACAGCTGACTAAAGACATGGATGGTATCTTGGAATACTATGGCATTTGTCCTCCAGCCGTTGGTGAGCAGCTTTACAATAATTATGTTGCTAGCAAGTCTGAAACCAATATCAATGACCTCCGCGCCAATTTAGAATTGTTGGTCTCGGAAGTTTCGAATTCGATGAATGACACACTGACCGATACCTCTGCTTTTTCTGAGATGATTGATAAAAGCTTCGAAGATTTAGCCCGCGTTGACAATGAAAGTTTATCGATCGATGAAGTCATGTCTTTAGTTCGTCAGTTAGTTTCTGAATCTCGTCATATTCGTCACTCTACTCAATTTTTAAATTCTCAGTTGAATTCTGCGACATCAGAAATCACTAAGCTAAAGTCTCAGCTAGTCGAAGTGCAGAAAGATGCACTCTTTGACAGCACAACGACACTCTATAACCGTCGCTCTTTCGACCGTGATATAGAAACCTTGTGTGAAGCGAAACAACCTCTGTGTTTAATTCTTCTCGATATCGATCATTTTAAAAACTTCAACGACACTTATGGCCACCTATTTGGCGACATGGTTCTTAAAGGCATTGCGCGCAAATTAAAACAAATGTGCCGTGAAGGGATTTCTGCTTACCGATTTGGTGGTGAAGAGTTCGCGATAATCGTGCCAAACAAATCATTACGCATTGCACGTCAGCTTGCAGACACCAACCGCCGCTCTCTAGAAAAGCTATCGATTAAAGATCGTCGTAGCGGGCAACAGGTAGGTAGCATCACCGCATCGTTTGGTGTTGCTGAGCTTGAACCCTGTGAATCGGCACAATCACTGATCGAACGCGCTGATAAGCTACTTTACGAAGCGAAGTCACTTGGTCGAAATAGAGTGATGCCGCTGTAGTCTGCAATCATCTAAACAAATTTACAGTTAAACGGCGTACTTACTAAACCCTGGTTTCTAGGCTCTAGGCTCTAGGCTCTAGGCACAAAAATAGACTCGTAATTAACATCGAAAGCAAAAAGCCCCAATCAATAACCAGTAGGTTAATGGTTGGGGCTTTGTCGTTTATGCATAGTCGTCAGTGTTTAATGCTAAATACATTCAGAGTATTTAACACTACACTGGTTCTACATCTTTCATAAATACCAAAGATGTAGCTGTGACATTAAAGGGCGTAGCAATAGTTAAGACAGTAATCCTCACCGCTCTTAGCTCGGAACTCTTTGTCTTCGCTGCATGCTTTTGGTTTACCCTTCTCATCACCTTGAACTAGGCTGATCCAGTGACGTATTGCTGTAGTGATTCCTTGACGCTCAGTATTCGTTTGTACCGCTTCCATTGGCGACTGGCCAAACGTGGTGCACGACTCTAACTGAATATCATCGATATCGACCAATTCAATACACCCCGTCCCTTTATGACAACCAAACATCACTTCTAAATGGCTTCCACTGCTATCTCGGAACAAGATTGAGTCTGGGTCACACTTCTCACCCATGTAAGCTACAAACTGCTTAGGATGCTTTAGACCGCTGTGTTGGCCATCTTTGAAATAAGCCATGATATGGCGGTAATCAACTACGTAGCTCGTTACATCTTGATGTGAGCCGTTCTCTAATGGGAACAATCTGTCTAGCAGTTGCTTCGCTTTGAGTTGCTTCTCAGTTTGCTGTTTGGCACTGATAGTCTCCACGGCAAAGACAGCTTCAGCGATAAATGGTTTTGTTTGTTTTTGGATTTCTGTTTTATCGAATGTAAGCATATTCATAGTCTTTCCCTCTTGACCAACCCGGTGAACATTCACCGATTTTTATAGCAAAAATGTGTCCTAGAGCAATTATTCCAAACTAACGTTTAACTTATTTGTAATTTTGTGAATTGCTTAGTTTGTAGACTAGCGCTTTTTTGCCTACAATTTCACAACAAAAATTTTACAATGTGAATTTTACAAATATGGCCTTGTCAAAAAGTTTAGTTCGTCAGTCTCATTTCCTAGGTACGAAAATACGCAACCTAAGAAAACGTAACCATTTAACGATGGAAGATCTGTCTGCGCGTTGTATTAGAATCAACCCAGAATACGCACCTTCCGTTTCTTACCTTTCAATGATTGAACGTGGAAAGCGCGTCCCAAGCATCGATATGCTAGAAGTAATCGCGCAGGTCTTTCAGAAGAACCCAACCTGGTTCCTTGACGACGAATCTGAACAACAAGCCATTGCTCCTGATAAAGGGAATCGTGGTGGGATAAGTGGCATGGCACTCGAGCCTAGCTTTCTTTTCTCCAACGACATCCTGCAAATTGCAATTCCAGAGATGCTATCTCAAACGGGGATCTCAGGTCGCCAGTTTGCACACCTCTTGATTCGAGCACACCAAGAAAGCAATCAGAACCACTTCCCTGACCTTGAGCGCGCAGCGGAAGAAGTTGGCTTAAAACGTCTTAACCTCAGCGTAGAAGACCTTATAGACATCGCTAGAAGCCTAGGAATTAACATCCGTTGGGTAACACGCACACCGAAAGACGTTGTTGATGAACTCGGAATTAATGCCAAACAGCTAGTCACTTCGTTCTTTGAACCTCCTAGCACAATCTTCTTAAACGAAATCCTGAAAGAGTACCCCACTCGTCTGAAATACGATTTATCGGTCTATATTGGCCATTGTATTCTGCATAGCAAAGAAGGCTTAAAGAGTGTGTTGTCGGTCGGCAACAACAACACATGGGACGACAACCAGGTTTCAGGCTCTTCGCAACTTAATTCTCAAGATATTCTTCAAGCATGGCGAGACTTTGAATCTAGCTTCTTTGCTGGCGCACTTCTTTGCCCGAAAGTTCCATTTAGACAGTTGCTTGACCGCACTGGTTACGAAATCGACGTTCACAAAAGAGCGGGGGTTTCCCCCTCTGTTGCTATGCGTCGAATGACGGTAGTATCGCCCTACCCTCACTGGCACTACTTTGATGCTTATGGGCCAGGGAAACTCAAGGCGGTATACCGCGGGAACGGGATTCCACTGCCTTGGGGAAATATGAGAACTGTTGCCGATCCATGTCAACATTGGGCTGTGTTCCGTCGATTGTCAGAACCTCGCGCAGGGAGTTCGGCTCAAATATCTATTTTAAATGTGGGTGATGAACCAAGAATCTACTGCTGTGAATCCATCAATATGACGGACCCTGCAGGTAACAATCGCGTATTGTGTGCTGGCATAGACCTTAACCCTGCAATTGATGCACAAGGCGGTAATTCAAGAGACATTGCAGAGCAACTTAAAGCATCATGCGTTAACAATGGTGGCTCTGTGGTAATCCCGCGTAACATCAAGAAAGATCTCACGACAATAGCCAAGATTCTAAATATAAATTGGATTGAACGTGGGATTGAGACAGAGGCTAGGCTTATCTGCTCCCGAGGTGGAGAATGCCCGCGCCAACCAAGCTGTTACTCAAAGTGTGGTGAGTGTTAGCGCAAGAATGGTATGAGCATGATTAGTAAATTGTCGTGCTCTGCTTGTTTTGCTTGAGCTAACTGCACTTAATAATAAGTGTAGTAATAACAATTAATAAAAAGTAATACCAACAAGTAGAACTCAAAATTCAGGCAAAAAAAAACCAATCACAAAAGGGTGATTGGTCATATATTTTGTGTGAACAATATGGGTTCACTAACAACGTCAGTTGGCTAGGTGACCCTCGGCTTAAGAAGGGTCACTATTACTAATGCACTATGCGTGCCAACTTTAAATATACGTATTTACTACGCATCTGAACACGTATTCGCCATAAATGCCTGTTTGTTTTGCAAACTGAAATTGCAAATTGCAAAACCCAACAAATCGCTAGTGATTATGTTGTTATTAATAGATCATTAAAGATTAATTTCTCTTCCTATAAATACCTACTTTTCAATAAATTCGATAGCTTCAACTCTGAAGAAACCTCTTCTTGTTTGCTTAATTACACCCATAAAAAAACGCGAACATTGAAATTCAATATTCGCGCTGATTCGAGTTCGATAGCAGGAAATCGTCACTAAACGAGAACCCTCTTACGAAGCGATCTCGTTATATAATCTTTGCAAAGCTATCTGTTCAACGTTCTGTCTACCAAAGAGCTACTATTTCTGAGATGCAGGCTTAGAACGGCTTCTAGATGGTGAAGGTTTGTTACCTGTAGGCTTGTTACCTGCTGACTTGTTAGACGGTTTGCTTGAACCATTACTTCCACCGAAACCAGACTTTTTAGGTTTACCTGCACCACCTGGCTTGCCAGAACTATTCGTAGAAGGCTTATAGTTGCTGCCATTATTTCTTAAAGACTTATCATCACCAGCAGCTGCAGAGTTGCTGTCTGAAGCTTTGTTGCCTGAGTTAGGCTTACGCTTTGGAGCAGATCCATTACCTGCTACATGACGCTTGTTCTTGCCTGCTGGCTTATGGCCGCGAGCATTCTCACCAGAACGTTGGCCATCCGAGTGTTCGCGTGTCTTTTTCGGTTTCTTAGGCTTAATCGGACGCGAATCCAAGCGAGATTCTGGTAATTTGTTTACGGGTGCAAAACCTTCCAGTTCACGACGCTCCAGTACTTGTTGAATAAGGCGTTCAATACCGAATAGCTCACCCACTTCATCTGCACAAACCAATGAAATTGCTTTACCCACTTCACCAGCACGGCCAGTACGACCAATACGGTGAACGTAATCTTCTGATACGTTTGGAAGGTCGAAGTTAACCACTTGAGGAAGTTGTGGGATATCAATACCACGAGCAGCGATATCGGTCGCTACGAGTACTCGCACCTTACCGGTTTTAAAGTTCTCTAAGGCTTTAGTACGCGCGCCCTGGCTCTTGTTACCATGGATAGGAGCAGAAGTGATGTCTTGCTCTTCAAGGAAACGAGCAAGCTTGTTTGCACCGTGTTTTGTTTTGCTGAACACCAACACTTGTCGCCAATCATTATCTTTGATCAGCTTAGCTAGCATTGGCGCTTTTTTCTTTTTATCTACTGGATAAATACTTTGTTCAACAGTGGGTGCTGTTGAGTTTGCAGGGCTTACCGATATTTCAACTGGGTTGTTTACTAAGCCTTTAGCCAAGCTACGAATATCATCAGAGAACGTTGCAGAGAACAGTAAGTTCTGACGCTTCTTAGGTAGAAAAGCCAAGATCTTACGGATGTCGCGGATGAAACCCATGTCTAACATGCGATCAGCTTCATCTAATACTAGAATCTCTAGCTGATCAAAACGCACTGCATTTTGGTTGTATAGGTCAAGTAGACGACCCGGTGTTGCCACCAACACATCACTGCCTTTACGAAGTTTTTGCATCTGAGGGTTAATTTTCACGCCACCAAACACGACCGTAGAAGTAAGCGGTAAGTTAATACCGTATTTAACTACGCTGCCATTCACTTGCGCAGCAAGTTCACGGGTCGGTGTTAGCACTAGTGCACGAACTTGGTTCTGACGTACGCGAGGGCCTTTTGATAACATTTCAAGAATAGGTAGCGTGAAGCCAGCAGTTTTACCTGTACCTGTTTGAGCAGCGGCCATTACATCTTTGCCCGTTAGGACAGCTGGTACGGCTTTCTCTTGGATTGGTGATGGCTTATCGTAACCTTGTGCTTCAATAGCTTTAAGGATCGGTTCAGAAAGGCCAAGGGAGGTAAAACTCATAGATTATTTTCTCAGTTGAATAACATTTAGTATGAGCAACGCGCAGAAATAAGTCGTTGCTACAGCTTTCGCTCATCAATAGGATTGATAAGGAGCAAAGCGCGGTATTCTGAGGCTTTTCCCCACATTCAGCAACTAAATTCTAATAGCAGATCCAATCCAACCTATAAAATTTGTCGTTTCTGTTCGTACATTTTTTCATCAGCCGCTTTGAGTAGTGCATCGACACCACTGTAGTTATTGTTGTGAATTACCCAACCAACGCTAATTCGAAGATAAATCGAGTGCGTATCATAAACAACAGGTGTGCTACATATCGCTCTTCGAAGTTTAGCTACAATCGAAGAGACATGTTGATCATCAATGATGCGTGGTAACAAAACTAAGAACTCATCACCACCGATTCTCGCAACGATATCTGAACCACGTAACTCACTCTTAATGCGATTAGCACACTCAATAAGCACTTGATCGCCAGCCGCATGCCCAAAAGTATCATTGATCGCTTTAAAGCCATCAAGATCGATATTTACCACAGCAAAGGTTCTTGCTCTCTGCTTTTGGGTGACTTTGAACGCCTGCTTTAGGCTGTACATAAAGTATCGACGATTAGGTAGCATGGTGAGTTCATCATGCATAGAGCGACTATCTGCAATTCGGTACAGGCGATAAATAGTAAAGAAGGCAAACGCCAGCACTAACATTATGGTGTAACCCACCAACCTTACTGCTTGAATTCGATACCACTGCACATCCATCAACACATGCTCATTACCAGAGAGAGCAAGGTACCAACCACCGTATGGGAAGCTCACCTGTTCAGTCACAAAAGCATTATCAAATACGTCCTGAGAGCCATAAAAGACCGCGCCATCTTTACCCGAACTGTTTGCACCACGAATCGCGAGTTTATACTTGTTTTCGAGTATCCCAATTCCGACATCTTCAAACAGCTCATCTAAACTAATAACGGCACTGGATACACCCCAATAGTCTTCGTTAAAAGGCGGGTCTCGAAAGATCGGAGTTCGCGTAATGATAGCTTGGCCACCTTGAAACAGCTCAAAAGGACCAGCAATAAAGGTGTTGCCAAGATTACGGGCTATCTCAACAGACTCCCATTGGTCTGGATAATCACGATAATTAATACCGAGAATCTGCTCATTGCCTTCCATTGGGTAAACAAAGTTTAGAATGTCGTCTTTGGCTAGCCCAATAAGACGAATATGGAAACCATCTTTAATAATACTTTCAGCAATCTTGTCCCAATTTTTCACCTCACCATCAGGGTTTATGGTCACTAAGGTCGAAAAATTATTGAGGATATACATATCTGACACGATCGCGGCTTCGATTCGAGAACGAATGATCGATAGCTGCTTTTTTGCCTCAGAGTAGGATTCATCTTTCAGGTAGGATAACTCTTTAGAGTGAAAAAACTCGATAGCACTCATTACCACTAAAAAAAACAGTAAAGATAATAATTTGGCAGGCCATTGCTTGCTAGAACCACTTGGCATTCAGACCCCCTAAACCTTTTTGTTCTTAAATTTGCTCATATCAGACTAACTCTTTAAGTATGCCGTTAAGCTATTTAAATACATACACTTAGCCTAGTGCTCATTTCATTATTGAGTCATTCATCACTTAAAGTCCATTAGACACATTGATTACTGAACCAAATATCGAATCAATCTTATTAAAGATTACAATGTATTGACCAAAACCTTACATTGAAAGATTCATGAGTGTTATTTTATATTCACAATTAATCAGCTTGGTACCTTACGAACATGAAGCTAAAAACGCTAACTCTGTGCACATTGTTATCAATCTCAGTTGCGGTTGCGGTTCACGCACAAGCTACTTCAGATACGCTAACGGCTTTTGACACACAACAGACTGTTACTATACAAGAGCCCGTTAACATACAAGCAACAATCGTACCAAATGTTCAATCACAAGCTGGTGTTCTCGACTCTCAAGAGCAATCTTTTAAACAATCCGCCGATCTGATTCGCACAACCTACGAAAGCCAACTTTACACTCTGCCTGCATTCAAAGAGGGTCACTATGGTTTGCGTATGTATCGACAAACATTAGACGACAAATATTCTGCCGCGGTATGGAGTGACATGGCACGTGTCGCAAGTAAGCTCAGCCGCTTGTCGAATGATGTTCACACCATGGAACAAATCGTACTGTACTCAGAAAAGCGTGTTGCTTCCTATGTTGGCGATAGCGATGAACGCAGTGTTCGACGCTACAACATCACCAAGCACATGCCAGAATATCTATATCTTGGTGTTGACCTTCTCGGCTCTATGGCGCGCGCCAATGAGTACGGTTTAGAACACAAGAACGATGCCAAACTGCGTGAAATCATTCGCCGTTATGACTTTTCTCGATATGTTACTAACGAAGACATGGTGAAAGCATGGGCCGCTCAATTGGCTAATCAAGTCTATTGGCTGCGCCAATTGGGTGAACAAGATGTCGTTGATGAATTTGTCGATACCTTCAAAAAAGCCTACCCAGACGATAAAGACAAGAAGCTTTCAAGCCAGCAATACGGCAATAAGATCTATGGTATGACACATGTGATCTTTGGAGATTCTGAGTATTACCAGCACCAAGTAAGCGAGCAAGAACACCAATGGATCTACGATTACTTCAGAGAAAACATCGATACGATCCTGTTACGAGCTAAAGAGGATGTGATTGCTGAGGTTGGGTTGACTTTCTTACTAGCCGGTCTAGAGAATGACCCGGTTGTAGAGAAAACTAGGCTCGCAATCCAGGCATCTATCGATAAGACAAAAGGCATGATCCCTTCGGTCACCGGTGATTTTGATCTCAAATATGGAGAGCACCGCAACGTACTCGCTATCATGCTACTCGATTGGCAGCAAGTGAACGAAGCACCGACTTATGAAGGTAACCCAAAAGTATTTACTAACATCCCTTACGGACTGCTTAAAAATCAACCGCTGAAGCACTAGCCGTAATACTTAAGTTGATTTTAAAACCCCAAAAGCCGCAAATCTCTCAAGGTCTGCGGCTTTTTAACTCTTACCAAACAATCACTTCACTCAAGCTTAGTCTTATGTTCAGGGGCAGATTTTGTTCATCACTATCGTGAAATCCCCTTCTGCGTATCCTTCTACCAAGGAGACATCGTCACAGAGTGTTTTACAGAATCGATATACGCCTTGAGGGTGATAACTCATCAAGGTATTGCGTGAAGGATATTGGCTTGAATTGAGCAGATTAAAAATCACCGTCTGATTCGCTAGTCCAAACATACGAGTAATCATGTTAGTCAGATAATCCGAGTCGCGAGAGATGTAATTCAATGAGCCACTGGCGATAACTACATCGTGTACCTCAAGGCTCATTTGGCTCATATCACCCGACAAAAACCGACAACGATCTTCTGTATAGCTCTGCTTCGCCTTCTTTAAAAAGCCTGCGTGTTGGTCAACGCCGGTGTAAGATTGAATGCGATAGATGCTATCGAGCAGCTCAAACAGCTCGCCATAGCCACAACCTAAATCTAAAATACTCTTCTTTTCGAAGTCAGCCGAACGAGCAATCACTTCAAAGCGACATAATTGGCTCTCTTCGCTGGTCCACCCTAAAGCTTTAGCCTTATCGCCATTCGAGCGGTTAGCCTGCTTTCGATGATAGCGATACACTTTCCAACGATCGAGCCAGTGCATTCAAACAAATCTCACTTCAATGAACATAAGTACGCCTCAATAAACTTAGACGTCAGAATTTGAAGAAAAGAGCCCACCGATTTTATAACCGACCGCATAACAAACCACGGCGACAGTCACAAACACCAAAGCTGAGAAGACATAAGCCACCGATGCAGCGACGCCAGCGCCCCATACTACGCTAAACACCAAACCGAGATACGCTTCTTGCGGCCACTGATAGATAGGAAACTGAGTACCACCAGCAATAAGATAAACCATCGCAAACAAGCCAATGAAGGTAGCAATAAGACCGATGAGAACGCGCATGTTCATAGAGAGACCCTTGATAAATTTGAGCTTGGTTGCCGTATTCTTAGTCGGAACGGAATATTCTTATTCGGAACCGAGTGTTCTTAATAGAAACCGGATTTTCTTAATTGAAGCCGAATGCTATTAATCGCAACCTAATGATATTCAAGTATATCGGATAAAACAGGCTTGCTCTATTACTCTTCCGAGTGAGCCTTATACACCGAATAGCAATAAAAGTGGTGGTTCAAAATCTGAATCAACTTAACGAGCAGGCACAAAAAAGCGGACACCCTTCTCACGTTAAATCCGCAAGAAAGGTGCCCGCTTCAACTGAATTTAGGCGCTTGAACTGAATCTCGCTTAAAGCAGGATGAAGATACCCGCTAAACACGCACTCATTAGGTTTGCAAGCGTACCAGCAGCGACTGCTTTCAAGCCTAAGTTTGCCACTTCAGCACGACGCTCTGGTGCCATAACACCGATTGAACCCAGCTGAATAGCAATAGAACCAATGTTAGCAAAACCACATAGAGCAAAAGTGACGATGACTTGGCTATGTTCAGATAACAGCGCTTTGTTCTCAACGAAGTCGATGAAAGCAACAAACTCGTTCATTACGATCTTCTGACCAATGTAAGAACCCGCCATCAATACTTCATCACTTGGGATACCGATCAGCCATGCTAGTGGTGAGAACAGGTAACCAAAGATAGCTTGCAGCGTAATACCGGCAAAACCGAACGTCTCACCTAAGCTTTCTAGGCCAGTGTTCACCATCGCAATTACACTCACGAATGCAATCAACATAGTACCGACAGCCACTGCGACTTTCATACCGTTCATCGCGCCGCTTGCCAGTGCATCGATCACGTTGCTTTGGTCAGCTTTATCGAGTTCGATATGGTCGTAGTCACTTGGTGTACTGCGCTCAGGAACGATGATCTTCGCCATTAACAGACTACCCGGAGCTGCCATGAAGCTTGCGGCGATAAGGTATTTAAGTTCAACACCTAAACCAGCATAACCACCAAGCACACTACCCGCTACCGACGCCATACCACCTGCCATTACAGCAAACAGTTCCGAACGAGTCATAGACTTTAAAAACGGACGAATAAGAAGAGGAGACTCACCCTGAGAAAGGAAGATATTACCTGTCGCTACCAAGGATTCAGCTTTGCTGGTGCCTAGCAGTTTTTGCACCGCTCCGCCCAAGATTTGAATCACTTTTTGCATGATGCCGAGGTAGTAAAGTGCAGAAATCAGAGCACTGAAGAAGATAATGATTGGAAGTACGCGTATCGCGAAAATGAAACCTTCAGTTGCAAGGTCGCCGAAAAGGAATGCGATACCAGCGTCTGCAAAACCAAGCAGGCTAGAAACGCCATTACTTAGGCTTGTTAGCGCCAATTGTCCCCAAGGGAAATATAACACCAAAGCCGCGAAGCCGATTTGAAGTAATAGTGCACGAGAGACTGTTTTCCAGTTAATCGAAGAACGACTTTCAGATAGCAGGTACGCACAAGCAATCAGTGCAAGAACACCGACAAAACCAAATAGAATATTCATAATGTGTCCTAGTAATCCTTAAAGAGTGAACATGAGCCAAACGAATGACATCAAAGGAATAGGACAAAGAACCGCAAGCAAAACGCTACGCGATGAAGGAGCTAACAGGGTTAGCGAATGTAACAACGAGTTGTTCATGTAAAAATCACCTTATACAAGCAGTGGAACGTAGCTGGTCCGGTCCGTGGGGTCATTCACATATCCATGTGACGGCTTGTATTGGCTAAGCACCGGCTTAAAACCGGAAAAGAAGTATAAACAGTTAAGTGAGACTTTCATCACATTTTTCAACGCAAACGATCGCGCGGTCAAGGATTAAACAAAACGCAGTGTTTATCGTCATTTTTAACTTATCAGTCAAAAAGAACGTCGAGGCAGGAAGTTTAAAATAAAAAGCCACAAAGTGTGGCTTTCTAAAGGATATTATCGAAATGGGCAAAATTAATTAAGCAATGCACTTTTCACTTCAACGTCTTGGAAGATCTCTTCGAAACGTTGTTTATAGATAAGCTGCATTTCATTAATGATCACACCACCATCTGGCACATCGTTCTCGCCTTGGAAGTTTTTGCTCAGCAGTTTCTTACCTACTTCGTCGTAAATAATCACATTTACGTTGTACCAAGAGTTATCCGTAAACGCATGGAAATCATATTTCCATTCATTCAAGACGAACATCATCGACTTATTGTCGAACGCTTTCATCTGCTCAGCGACTTTAGTGATGTCTTCGTTTGGTGTCGTCTCGACTGAGTCCACCGTCACTTGCTGCTTCTTTAAGCCCGCAACAAGTCTATCCGTCAAAAACTGAGACATCGGCTGTTGTGTCGCCGTGTTGTGTGAATAAGGAATACCGAGAGAACTACGAATAATGCCCTCAAACTTTGGCTCTTTATCTTGGTCTAAAACGTATGGGCGTTTATCAATCACTGCAATAGTCAGTGCTTTTTCTTGAGGTACGACACTCAATTGTGGCGCACTCTGTTCTGGAGTTAATACTGTTGCACAACCTGAAAGCCCTAGCGTGATTGTGGCAAGGAGCAAACTGACGAGTTTTGTCATTAGATTTACCTATCTTATTGTTTTGAAGATGGTGTTCTAACAAAAATTGTCTTACTCAGTAAACATTCATTAAATCAATAATTTATACAATTCTTATTTATATAAATTGGCTCACATATCAGGTTGGTTTTATTGAGTAATTACCCAATAAAACTTTAAGCAGCAGGCGTTGTAAATGAAGATCATGAAATGAATGTGATATGTTCAACCTATGTAGAGAGCTGCGTAACCTCTCGGTTAATTCTGTGTGATTATTACCACTTTTCTGTGTTCTCCCTCATTTACTATGACTTCAAGATTCATCTTAAGTTTAGATGCGTATATACTTTGTATTATCTCACCCATTCATTATCTATAAAACGAGACGAGCTGATTAGATATAACTGCCATTGAGACTAAGAGAGGAAACACGTGAAGAAAATGGAAGCTCCGCACGACATGAACAATGGAGCTAGATTCAAAACAAATAGACACGGCTATGTGACAGTAGTTGAGTATTATAATACCTATACTGTTATTGTTGCGTTTGAAAACACCGGAAATATCCGCGCTATCAGTGCGGCGAAATTACGTACAGGTCAGTTAACCGATCGCTCTGTCGCACCTGAATCAATTATGATTGGTGAAAAGGTTGAATCCGTTAAGCATGGCATATTAACTATTACCCAAGTTGAATCTGAAAATATTGTGGTTCTGACCAATATCAATAATGAAGAAATTAGAATGTTATTGCCTGCCGTACAGAAAATGAAAGATAAAACCGAAGAAATAGATGGTGAAAATGTTACCTCGCCAAAACCGACTTCTCTTAGCCAACTAACTAAAAGAAATAAAAAGACCAAAGACGTTAATAGCATGCTTAAGAAAATGCTTACCGACTACGGTCGATACGATTAATTCTCTATTTTCTTCAACAGACCCTCTATATATTTACATTCCAATAGACAAATACATTCCCCCCCAACCTTTCTCAATAGATACGTTGCATATTCGTGTGAAAAGTTAAATTTGATCAAAGTCTCACTCTGGATTTTTACCACACACAAGCGAGACCTCCGTCACAATCTCATTTTAGCTTTGTGATAGAGATCTTATTGAAATCTCAATATTTCCATTACTATGCTCCCACACAATAAGAGAACGCAGTTTCTCAACCCCTAAAATCCAATTGAGACAAATATTATGAAAAAGATTCTTGTAGTTTGCGGTAACGGCCTTGGTACTTCACTAATGATGGAAATGGCAGTGAAAGAAGTGGCTAAAAAAATCGGTTTCGAAGCGGAAGTTGATCACGAAGATCTGTCATCAGCTGCATCAAGCAACGCGGATATTTGGGTAGCAGCGACAGACGTTGCAAACCAACTGAAAGAAGGCGGAAAAGAGAACATAATCAGCCTTAAAAATATTTTTGACAAAGCATCAATCGAAGAACAACTAAAAACTTTCATGTAAGGTCAAAATTATGCAGAACTTTTTCGAATTCATGCTCGGCTTATTAAAAGAGCCAGCAATCATGGTAGGCTTAATTGCTTTCATTGGCCTTGTTGCACAGAAAGCTGATATTTCCACCATTCTAAAAGGCACAATTAAAACCGTAATGGGTTTCCTAATTTTAGGTTTTGGTGCTGGCGCTCTTGTTGGCGCACTAAATAACTTCTCAGTTGTATTTACTGAAGCATTCGGCGTAAGTGGTGTTATTCCAAATAACGAAGCAATTGTTGCATTAGCACAAGAAGCATTCGGTTATGAAATGGCTCTAATTATGTTCTTCGCATTCGTTGTGAATATTTTATTGGCTCGTATTACTCCTTTAAAATATATTTTCTTAACGGGTCACCACACAATGTTCATGTCTATGCTAGTAGCGGTAATTCTGTCTACAGCAAACATTGAAGGCACAGTTCTAGTCGCAATCGGCTCTATCATTGTGGGTACATTAATGGTTGTGATGCCAGCGCTAGGCCAAAAGTACACTGAAAAAGTGATGGGTACTGATCAACTGGCTATTGGTCACTTCTCGACACTGTCTTACATCGTGTCTGGCTTCATTGGTAGCAAATTCGGTGACACATCAAAATCAACAGAAGACATCCAAGTTCCTAAAAGCTTAATGTTCCTGCGTGATACGCCAGTAGCCGTAGCAACAACAATGGCTATCTTCTTCATGCTTGCGTCTATTATTGCGGGCGGCGAGTTTGTAGAAACAGTATCAAGCGGTCAAAACTGGGTTGTATTTACCTTCATGCAATCTCTAATCTTTGCTGGTGGTGTTTACATCGTATTGCAAGGTGTGAAGATGCTAATTGCTGAAATCGTTCCTGCATTTAAAGGTATCTCTGACAAACTAGTACCAGGAGCAAAACCTGCTCTAGACTGCCCTATGGTATTCCCAGTAGCACCAAACGCGGTACTAATCGGTTTCCTTTGTTCTTTCGCGGCTGGCCTACTAGCAATGGCAGTTCAAGGTGCACTTGGTTGGACAATCATTGTAGCGGGTGTGGTTCCACACTTCTTCGTAGGTGGTGCGGCAGGTGTTTACGGTAACGCGACTGGCGGTCTACGTGGTGCAATTCTAGGTTCATTCACGCAAGGTCTGTGTATCTCTTTCCTACCAATGCTACTACTTCCAGTACTGGGTGGTCTTGGGCTTGAAGCAACAACATTTGCTGACTTCGACTTCGGTGTTGTTGGTCTGATTCTAGGATGGATTGTTTCATGAGCCTATTCGATTTAATCGGTAACCAAGGCGTTATCATCAACTCTGAAGAGAACCTAACGGTTGATGCTGCGATTGATTTAACCTGTTCAACACTGTTAGCAAGCAAGAAAATTGAAGCAAGCTATGTTGAAGCTATCAAGCAAAAGCACAAAGACATCGGCGCGTACTATGTTCTAGCACCAAAGATTGCGATGCCTCATGCTCGTCCTGAAGATGGTGTGAACGAAGCATCACTGCAGGTGACAGTATTCAAAAAGGGTGTTGATTTAGAGTCGGAAGACAACGGTGACGTTTACCTTTCAATCACTCTGGCAGCGATGGACTCAGATAGCCATATCCATACTATTATGGCGCTATCAGAGTTGTTCCAAAATGATGATGACATTGATGCCATTATCGCAGCGGAAACAGAGCAAGAGATCATCGAGATCTTAAAGCGATACTAGTTACGCTAAAAGCTGTTACTCCAGAGAAAAGCTATCAGACCGAGCCCTGCTCGGTCTTTTTTTTACACGTTTCAAATGACGATGCACCAGATTAACAAAGAGATGCCCGCCGAAGAGCTTTTCAACTCAGAGCTTACCAATTAAGAGCTTACTACTTAAGAGCTTTTCAACTGGGAGCTTCTCAACTAAAAGCATCTCAACTCAATAGTCGACAGACAAGCGCCCCCGGCTCCCTTAATGCATCCACGTTATAGCTAAGTACACGTCCGGCAGACGGCGCATGATAACGACGACATTCGTTACCAAAAGCGTCGTATTGAATCGCCAAAAGATCATCTTGCTCTACGCTTTGTAAAAGCTCGACCTGAGGCAACACAAATCCACCAATATCAGCGCGGATAGACACCACATTATTGCCCTCTATCCAATCTATACTTGGCAGTGGCTTTTTGTCTCGTAAACCTTCAGCATCAAGCATCTCGTAGTAAGAAAGAATATTAAAAACACCATCTACGGCTCGTTGAATCATGTCAGGTTGAGTAAATTTCCCCATCCCGACTTCCACTGTAATGCTCGGAATTCCACTTCGATTCCAGACCGTTTCAAGAATACCCGGATCGCCGGGATCATTAAGAACACAATCGGGCTGCATTAACCTCGCCATCTCCAAACATTGCTCTACTCGGTAATCAGCAAACACATAAAGTGGATACACGGCACCACGAGTTTGGGTATGCAGATCAACAGCAAATGTCGCGTTGTGTTTGAGTAAGCGATCCCACAGAGATGCGACGAATCGCTCCGCGGCTAAGCCGTGTGCATCCCCCGGAAAGAGTCGATTAAGGTTGGCAGGGCAAGAGCCCGGATCCGAAGAGATAAAATCGCGGCTGTGGTTAAGCAAGCCAGACAAATTCACAGTTGGTACAACTGTCACCGTGCCTTTTAATGTGTTGCCTACTAAATCTCGGATAATTTGCTGAGCAGCCAACACACCGTTTAGCTCATCACCATGAATCCCGGCAGTGATCAGCAACTTCGGGCCGTCTTGACTGCCTTTGAAAACAGAAACCGGCATGTTTTTAGGTTGCCCTAACCCATCACTGGTTACTTGAAACCAAAACTGATGCTCTCCAATCAATAAGTCTTCAACATTTAAGGCGCCAATAACCTGCCTACCTTGTAAAACATCGCCTAAGTACTCTGTTTTCATCCAACGTCTCCATCTTGTTGAGCAAAATTTATTCTTTTCTAAGTTTTGGCATCATAGAGGATATCTTAATCAGTACAAACAGTTAATAAGATGAAGAAGCTCTAACCTCACCATAAGGTTCACCCATATCATTATCACCTCACCCAAATAGAAACTTGAAAAAGTAACCGAATAAGGAAATACGAGTGGTATACCCATTCACAAACCACTCAGGTCCCTGAAATAAAAGTACAATAAAATCAACACTTAAAAAGTTCCCTATTCACGAAAATGTAATTTTACAGAAATGAAAGCTTAATTTAGCTGCTCTAAATTAGTTTCATATCGAAACGGAGAGCGCATTGCTCACGGATTTTAAAATACAAGGTAAGTGATTATGAAAAAGGCAGTTCTAGCTTCTGCAGTGGTAGCGGCACTAGTTTCAGGTTCATCGTTAGCAGCAACGGTTTATAGCTCTGATGGTACAGAACTTAAAATTGGCGGTCGTGCAGAATTCCGTGGTGATTTCATTGGTTCCGGTGGTGCTGAAGTTGAAGGTTCAATGAAAGATAAAACTCGTTTCCGTTTAAACCTTGGTGGTAAAACAGAACTTACAGATACTGCAACGGCATTCGGTTTCTACGAAGCAGAGCAAGACACAGGTTCTGATAAGTTTGAAAACCGTTACATGTACGCAGGTGTTGATTTTGACGGCCAAGCCGTTTCTGTCGGTCGCCAAGATATGGCTTCAGTTATCGTATCTGACTTTACAGATATCACTGAGTTTTCTGGTGTGCAGCAAGCATTCGGTGCAGCTTCTGATAAAGAAGATGGTGTATTTGCATACCGTGGCGGCTTTGATGCCCTGCAACTAGAAGCCACTTACCAAACCAACAGCAAAAAAGACTCTGACGGCTACGGCATTTCTGGTGTTTACTCACTGCCAATGGGCTTAGATCTTGGCCTAGCCTACTCAGGTGAAGACCTAGGGGAAAATAAAGGTAGCGCAGACCAAATCCTTGCCGGCCTAGCGTATTCTCTAGACAACCTGTACTTAGCAGCGACTTATTCAACAGGCGACCTAGATGATAAAGCGACAGGTACCGATGCTAAGTCATTCACTGCTATGGAGTTTGCAGCGCAATACAAATTCACCAAGCAAGTATCTGCTGCAGTCGTATATACTTACCAGGAAGATGAAATCAACAGCGGAGCAAAAGTAGACGCTGTCGACGGTATTGAATTAGCCGGTTACTACAAACTAAACAGCAATTTCCGCACATACCTTTCTTACTACGTTAACGGTTTAGACGAAGTTAAAAATGCAAAAGGTATCGTGACAGCTGGTGAAGACACACTTCGCCTAGGTGTCCGCTACGATTTCTAATCTAAATCGACTTTAGATAGAGACTAGAAAGGTTGGGCGGTTGCTCAACCTTTTTCATATTCAAATATTCTGACCAACTTCATCAATGCTTTTTCTGGTTAAGTGGTGCTAAATCCGTATCATAGGTGAACCACATCAAATAATTAGAAGCATCATGTCACAACACCATCCGATCCAAGGCGCTAGCTGGATGCTAACCGCAGGCCTAGCCTTTGCCGTTATTAATAGCCTAACTCAAGTCGCTAGCATTCATTTCGGACTTACTTCTACCACCGTTGCCGTCATTCAATACGCCATCGCGTTGTTCGCTATTCTTCCTTATCTGAAAACGCTGGGCATTCGCCGCGCGCTAAAAACCGACAACCTAAAGTTGCACGTATTCCGTGTCTTCTTGTCTGTTATTGGTATTCAACTTTGGATATGGGCATTGGCTTACCCAGTACCTATTTGGCAAGGCATTGCCCTTCTCATGACGTCGCCATTGTTTGCAACCATAGGCTCAAGACTTTTCCTCAAAGAGAAAGTTGGGGCAGCTCGCTGGGGCGCGACCTTAGCCGGCTTCGCTGGTGCTATGGTGATTCTAGAGCCGTGGGCAGAAGACTTTAACTGGGCAACACTGCTACCGGTTGGCGCCGCTTTCTTCTGGGCATGCTACTCACTCATGGTGAAAAAACTCTCTTCGCAAGACAGTCCTTCAACCATGGTGGTGTACTTGCTGCTATTAATCACACCATTTAACATCCTGCTTGCCGCGCCAGATTGGCAGACTCCAAGCGGCGGTACAATTTGGGCTATCTTGATTGTTATCGGTGTTATGACGGCACTCGCTCAATGGGCAATTGTAAAAGCCTATTCTGTTGCTGATGCTTCGTTTGTGCAACCTTTTGACCACGCAAAATTACCGTTAAATGTTCTAGCGGGTTGGATTGTATTTAGTTGGGTTCCACCGGGTCGTTTATGGCTAGGGGCTGCTATTATTATTGCGTCAGTTGCATTTATTACCCATTGGGAAACGAAAAAACCGGCGAAAATAAAGAAAGTTTAGGATCGATGAAATAAATAGTTCGACTGTCCGTTCTATATGGATAAGAGAATTCAAACGAGGCCGTAAGCATGAAGAAACCAGTCAAGATTACACTATACCGTTGGGCAGGCAGCTGGGGTCCATTTAAAGTTAACATCCCATGTGGAGAATGCACCCTTACCAAAGACATTCTTAAGGATACTTTTGAGAATGAGTTATCAGATGTCGATGTTGAACTGGAAGTGAAAGATTGGTTATCTCACTGGTGGGAGCCGCTAAAACTGGGTTCTTGGCATGCTCCTATCCTTGTTGTTGAAGGCAAGGTAGTCAGCCAAGGTGAAGCGCTTAATCGCGGTGTTTTGGTTCAATCTGTAATTAAAGAATGGACCAAACGAGACAGCCTAAAAGGCAACATTGTTTACGGAAAAGCGACCTGCCCATTCTGCGTTAAGGCCAAGAAAATGCTTGATGAAGCGGGTGTTGAATACCAATACCACGATGTCGTAAAAGACAGCGCAGCTTTGTATCGTATGATTCCAGAGGTAAAAGCGCACATTGGTGAGAAAACACCAGTAACAGTTCCTCAGATTTGGCTTGATGGTAAATACATTGGTGGAGCTGACAACTTAGAAGCGTGGATGAAAGAGAACGGTTTAGATACCATCCCGAATAATGTTGTCGACCTATCCAACCAATCGACAGGCTGAATTCAGTAACAGTCATTAGTCAGAAGCTTTATCAGTGTTTTTTGTGTCCATCCACAACAAAACGAGCGATGACCTTCATTAATCGCTAAAACGCAAAAGGCCTTAAACTTAAATAAGTTTAAGGCCTTTTTAAAATCCGTTTTTGAAAATGCTTATTTCGCCATTTTCTTCATCATTCGCTTAATGAATGATGCTTTTTTTGGCTTTGGCTTGCCATACAATGCTTCGTGCATCATGTTTTTTGCTACCATTTGACCAAGGTATGCGTGGCCTAGTTCGTAATTCATGCTTATCTCCGCACATAATCGATTTTCTTATGCGCGGATTCTACACTTAAAGCGCCCAAAAACAAGATCTAAATCACATTTTTAGTGTAATATCACCATTAAGTTACAATTAAAATTTTCATTTAAACATCCATAAAAAAGCAGCTCAAGAGAGCTGCTTTAAAAATAGTTTTTTAGAAACCTAATTGCTTAGAAATCAACCAACATGAAGAAATAACTTAGAAAACAAACAGTTAAAAAAACTAGCTACGCTTTGGCTGTCTGTAAGTTTTACCTGCAATTTGGTATGTGTCTTTTTGCTTTAATTCGAACATAGTTTCAAAGAACCAAGCTGCAAATTTGATTAAGTCATCGCCTTCATTCATCACATGTTCGATGTACTCTTGCTCTTCGCCTTGTTCATTTTCTTGAAGCGTCACGTGGTAAATACGCTTTTCGCCTTCAACTTCAGCTAGCGCAAATTGACCTGTTAGTGATCCAGCAGCCTCAGCGACTTCTGTATCCTCATTGGATTTCAATAACTCAAGTGCTTGAGGCAGGCCATCTAGTGCGCAGATAGCTTTTACCAGTACTTCAAATTCATTTTGCTGCATGTTTATTACCTATTAAATGGACGCAGGTATTGTAGAAAACCATCCATACAAATACAACGTATTAACGACTGTATGCTGAACTATAGCGAGCTAGCTGTTTAACTGGTCTGTACTTCAGCTGCTTAACTGTACTCAACTTCGGTAGCCGTGGCTTTCTTGTTCATTCTCGTTGAAGACCAAAGTACTGTAGCCATGCAAGCACCAATAATCAGATAAAACACGCCGAGCTGTAGGTGAGTCGTCACCCAACTCTCGACTAGATATCCACCAAGTAAACCCGCCAAACACATCTGAATTGAACCTGACAGTGCCGACACTGCGCCCGCTTTCTTCTTATGAGGTTCTAATAGCATACTGATCGATAGAGGGAAGGAGATACCTTGAGCGATAGCTAACCACGTAAATGCCCACACTAAGTTAAAGATGGATAACTCATGAGTAAGTAACCAAGTCCCTGAAGCTAAAATGATCAAAATCGCAAGACTCATCAATTGTGGTGTACTAAACCTACGATTGAGCAAGTTCAAAGCCACGCTACCAATCAGTAAGCCAGCCGAAGGGACTATCATCAACGATCCGTATTCAGCGGCTGTCAGCCCCAATTGCTCTTGCATTAAGAATGGAAACAGTGATAGCGACACCAAACTCGCCATGTAACTCATCCAATTATAACTGGCACTGGTCAACACTTGGCGATTCGTCAACAAACGGCCGTAGTTCTTGACCACTTGACTGACTTCAAAGCGGCTCTTCCCGTATGGTAAAGTTTCATGAAGAACAAAATAGCCGAGAGTGAATATCGCCAGTAAATACACAAGAACAAACAGGAACACCGCCTGCCAACCGAGGTGGAATGAGATCCAACCACCAAACACGGGCGCAATAATCGGCATGATCGAAGCGGTGACCGAAATATAAGACAGTGCTTTGGTCAGTTGAAGGCCATCATAGCTGTCGCGCAGCACACTTCGCCCAAGAACCGAGGCACTACCCGCACCTAGACCTTGCAACAAGCGACCAACCTCTAACGCCGTCATGTTGTCGGAAAAAACAACACAAACAACAGTACCAATCAAATAAACACCCTGACCTAACAAGAAGATAGGTCTTCTCCCCACGGCATCGGACATCGGCCCGTAAAATAGCTGAGACAAGCCAAAACCCACAAGAAACAGCGTAACGAGCAGCTGTACATCTACCTGAGTCACACTTAAGTCTGAAGCAATTAGCGGCAATGATGGTAAATAGATACTCACCCCTACCTGTCCTGTAGCTATGATCATCATGGCTAAGAGTAGCGGTGTTTTTTTAAAGGTCGATTGGCTCAAAAAATTCCCTATTCGTTTGTTATTTGTTCATCAGATGAGTTTACATTCAAAACCAATAATTGATAATTAGCTAAATTGGAATTTAATTAAGTCCCAACAGGAAATAGTATGGATTGGATTCTTAACGTAAAAAGTTATGTAAAAGTGGTGGAAGAAGGCAGCTTCAATGGCGCAGCGCGTAAACTCAATACCACCAGCTCAGCGATCAGCAAAAGAGTGAACTGGTTAGAAGAACGTATTGGCACTCAACTATTAAAGCGCACCACGCGCTCAATCAGCCAAACCGAAGCGGGAGCTCTCTTTTATCTGCGAGCCAAAGATCAGCTCGATAATTGGCAATCGATTATTGATGAAACCCGATCGGTTAACCAAACGCCTGCGGGCCTGCTAAAGATTGGCGCAACCATTGCTGTTGGTTCTAAGTTTCTCGTGCAATACATGGACGACTTCTTAGAAAAGTATCCAGACATTAAAGTACAGCTTATCACCACCACGCCAGGTCAATTACCTGAGCTTGGCTTGGACCTGGTGATCAGTCGTGAACTGGAACAACTCAACTCGTTAAGCTTCAAGAAAACACCACTATTTGAACACAAAGCCAGCTTTTATGCCGCACCAAGTTACTTGGCTAAACATGGTTATCCCATCAACGAGCAAGATTTAGAACAACACAACTCCTTAATATGGGGAGAGCGCCCTACCCGTGAAGTCACACTCACCAAAGGGCAGCGCATCACTTTGAACGGTAACTTTGCGACCACCAACCCTGAGGCTTTGTTTCATGCCGCCAAGCGAGGAATGGGCGTACTGTTAACCATCAAAGCAATGATCAAAGAGGATCTTAAACAAGGGACACTGGTTCCAGTATTACCAAATATAACAGCTGACGAAGTGATGGTTTACGCGTACTACCCTAAGCTTGACTACTCACATACACGAACCAAGCTATTTTTAGACCACCTAAAAGATAGGCTAGACAAAGAAAGAAATAGTCAAATTTTGTGAAATATATCGCACTAAATTTGAAAAATCACACAACACGACCAATAATAAACTAGACGCATATCAAGATTATTAATGCAAGTAGCATTGTTAATATTTAAGACGGTGCTGCTACAAGATCGTATACACAAGATCATACACATACAGCTTACACACGATTCTGGTTGGCTACGGATGGTGACTATGACTCAACATACACGCAATAGCATGATAGACACAGAGCGCATTGGGCGCTTACTCAAATTGGAAGGTATCGACCTTTTAGAGTCTGCCGTGCTTACTTTGCATCAAACCTTCGGTACTCAATACACCAGTATCATTGAGAAAAAGCACTTTCCCGATCAAATGGTTCCTTTGGTCATTGCCCATTCTGACCATGTACTACATGACAAAATAAACGCACGCCATGGTCACATATACCAACAAGCCGTTAATCAAAAACACCCAGATTGCTCATTTGCTCAGTATATCGTTCAGTCACTCCCAACATCAGCATTTAGGCAAGAAATCACCTCACAAAACTCAATCGCTATCCCAGCACGCAGTCAAAGTGGCGAAGTCATGGGTGTGCTTTTCTCAACCTTTAGTTCGCCTATGAGTACAGATCAGCAACAAGACGTGATAAAACACCACCAGTTGTTCGCAGATATCGTCATTCACACCTTGCGTGAAATGTGGTTCAACGACCGTTCTGAGCAACTGGTTAATCAACTCAGCTACGAAGTATCACACGATAGTCTAACTGGGCTATTAAACCGTAGCTGCTTATCAGACACCTTAGAATCGATCACTCAGCAGAGTGTCACTCCCTTCACGCTCGCTCTGCTCGACATCAATAGCTTCAAAGCCATTAATGATATGCACGGTAATTATATTGGCGATAAGGTGCTTCAGTTCGTTGCAGAGACCTTGCGCCGAACCTTGCCCGACAACAACCTGACGTTCCGGACGGCTGGCAATGAGTTCGCATTCATTACCTATCATTCAGACCCAATAGCGGTTTGCGAGCAAATACTGGATAAGATAAAGCAAGGTTACAATAGTATTGATATCAAAATCGATTTCGACGTCAGTATCGGCATTGCCCGGTCAGATGGAGATAATAAAGACGTAGAACAAATCATCTTCAACACCAGTTTGGCACTAAAAGAGTGCCAGCATAGTCAAGATACATACATTCAATGTTACGACACTCACCTAAGGGTTCGTTACCAAAGGAAAACCGAGTTAATCGCCGCCTTACGAAGTGAGCTTGACAGCCCCATATCAGACAGTCAGGCACCTAATGACAATGGAATGTACGTGGTTGTACAACCAATCGTTGATCACATTGATACACGATGGGATTACTTCGAGGTGTTAACTCGTTGGAAAACCACAAGACATGGCGACATCTCGCCAGTGGAGTTCATTCAGGTAGCGGAAGAGTCGGGGTTGATCGTGGAACTGGGTGAACGGATCATCGAATTGGTATGCCGCGCTAAAACAATATTGGAGCGAGGCTTAGGCTACAAAGTTAAGCTTGGAATAAACTGCTCCGCTCACGAGCTTACCGATTCTAAGCGTTATATTTCCTATCTCACTCGAACGATTGAACAGCATCACTTTAAAGCAAACGAGTTTGTCATTGAGCTAACCGAAACCGTGCTGTTATCTCCAACTCAAGAAACAAAGTCAGCACTCGACTTTCTAAGGGGACAAGGGTTCACGATCGCTCTAGATGATTTCGGTACTGGTTACTCAAGCTTAAATTACATTCATAGCTATCCTATCGATTGTATTAAAATTGATGCCACCTTTATTCGAAACTTGCTGACAAACTCAACATCCGAAAGTGTTGTGTGGTTGATTATTCAACTGGCACACAGACTCAATGTGTCATTGGTTGCGGAAGGCGTAGAGAAGCTTGAGCAACTAGAAAAGCTGCACGCAATGGGGTGTGACAAAATTCAAGGATACCTCTACTCTCCACCTATGCGACCAGAAGCTATCGTTAGCTACGTCACTCACTCAGAACCTCTAGCCTAAACGCCGTTTACTACCTCAACCTAAAATCAAAAAGCCGCGAGCGTATCACTAAACATTTAAGTATTTAGTTCTGCACTCACGGCTTTAAAGGCTACATCATTACTCGCAACCATCTAGCTAACGGTTACCTTGACGGCATACAGTCAGCTAATAACTATTAACTATTAACTATTAACTATTAACTATTAACTATTATTCAATTGTGTTTCTAAAGCTTTCTTTAATAGCTTGTCGGCTTCATCTCTAGCGGCTACGAATGTCGCTTTTTCCTTTTTCGGCACAGAGTCGGCCATAGGAATATTCGCTTTCATTGCATTGACAGGACGACCACGTTCGATCAATTCGTAATGTAAGTGCGCCCCCGTCACTCGGCCCGTTTTACCTGATAAGCCAATACGCTGACCACGAGATACCGTTTGTCCTTTACGAACGAGGATCTTACTCAAGTGTAGGTAGCGTGTTTTGTATGTGCTGCCATGCTGAATCACCACATAGTTACCCGCATATGGGTGCTTACGAGTCATGATCACTTTACCATCACCTGTTGCTTGAACGGGTGTGCCAATTGGCGTCGCGAAATCTGTGCCGTTATGCGGAGAGACTCGCCCAGTCACAGGGTGTAAGCGCTTAGGATTAAACTGAGAACTTTGACGCCAGCCACTGCTCACAGGGTAACGTTGGAAAGCGCGTTGTAAGCTATCACCATTGGCATCGTAATATTGCCCGTCAGTGTGTAAGTACGCTGAAACAACACGGTTACGGTTCATGATCTTGATGGCTTCTATTTCACGTTTCCCGGTTGCGACACCATCAACGAATTGCGCTTTTTGAAGCACTTCAAACTGATCACCCGCACGTAAGTCTCGGCTGAAATTCAGCTTATCTTTGAGAAGAGTCACAATATGGTCAATCTCAATACTGTTCAGGCCAACTTTGTTCGCTGACATAGAGAAACTGCCTTGAATATCACCCACTAGAGGTTTCTGCTTCCATTCACCCGGAATAGAAATATCTTCGAATTCGTAGCTGCCGTCATCAAGCAGTCGATAAACCACTTTGTCCGCGACACTAAATTGAAGTTCCATTTTTGAAAGGTTGCCCGTCGCTTCGTCACGCCAAAAGCGTAATGTATTACCCGGACGAAGCGTGTCTAACGCAAGGAAGTTCAAATCGGTTTCCATCACGCTCATCATCGAGTTATAAGAAAACCCAAGCTGAGTGAAGATGCTACTTAAGTTATCACCTGATTGAATTTGATATTCAAACGTCGGTGGCTCAATAACGGTAGCAGAAGGAGGTGACAGAATTGACTCAATAACGGTTGAGTCTGGCAAATCAAGATCGATCGTTTTCGTCAGACTTGATTGTGAATATTGCAAAGCAACACTAATCACTGCAATAAGTGGCAGTCCTAAAATTGCTGCTTTTTTTACAGGTGAAAGCTCAGCAAACGGAGAGGAAAATATTTTTGAATACACGGTAAACAGGTCTTTCTACGATATAAAAGCACAGGATATGCTTTTCAGGCGTATAAATCATCATTGCATTGTCATAATATGATGTGAATCTGCGCAATCTCGGCTAAGTCATTGAGTTACCGTTAATGAAATAGGCACAACTCAAAAAATTAATGAACCAACGATTTAGACATTAAAAAGCAGAAACATCTAGTTCCTGCTTTTTAACTAATTCATACTATTTCAATTAAGTCATGCTATTTCAATTAAACGTTAACTGTCGATACCAAGCAATTATCTTCACCAAATTCATTCGGGATATAACGATCAGCATTCGCATCGTTCACCCATTGTTGATCATCAACTAGGTAGCGAAATTGAAACTCGCCATCTTTCGGAAGACGAGTTTTAAACTTGTAAACCTTCCCTTTCGCCAGTTTTTTCATTGGGGTCGCTTTCCAATCCAGAAAGTCGGCAACGATAGATACGGAATTAGCTTCTTGAGCTTCTAGCTCGAAAGTCACTTCAACTTCATCTTTCGTCTTAAAAAAACGTTTATTAATCATTCGCAAGCTCCATTTGTAAAGTAAGCAGACACAAAGCTAAGTGTGTCTAAATTTCATTCATCTACTTAAGATAATATGTAATTTAGCTCACATAAACAACAGTTCCTTGCCCTAACAAAAATGTCATTGCTCATCAATTGATTGCGCATTGAAAGAAAAACTCATTAACACCTTTTCAGATTGCAATTCTGGAAAAGATTGTTCCGCAGAATGTCGAGTAAAACCGATAAAACCTTCCCCAGAGAGTTTGCTTTGTGAATCGAGCAGTTGAGTAATCTCTAAAGTTTGGATTCTCACACGGTCACCAAGAAAGAATTGGTCAACTAACACGACACGGCTTCGATGCTGGTCATGTTTAAACAGGCCAAGATAATAGAAAACGCCACTGCCTTGGTTAGATACCCACATAGGTGCAACAAAGAAACTCGCCTCGCCGAGTATGACTCTTGAAAGGTTGTTGGTGTCTACGGTGACCACACCACGCTCAACACCGGAGTCATACCGCCCAAACGCGATTGATCTTGGTCCATCGACTTCATTAATAAAGGCGTACGCGTTGGTTTCAGGAACTTTGATTGTCCATGGGTTAGTCGTCTTCAAATCAAAAACGGTTTCAACAACAGGGTCATAACTGACTTGAGAAGAAGGAAACTTCGCCAAGATCTCTTCGTCACTTAAGCTAAAGCGATAAATACCCGCCAGTATCACCACAACCAGCATGATAATAGGAATCAGTAAAATCAGAGGTATAGGTAAGATTTTCTTTTTCATGAGCAATTATATTCTTTTGTTTTCATCCAGTTGTGCAGACCATAAAGGGCTTTAGTATAATTATCAATACAGGGTTAACCAGAAGTGGAGCATGGATGGATATCAATCATATTAAAGAGAGAAATATCAGAAGTTGCGAATGCCGCTGTGGAGCCGTCAATTTAGTCTGCAGAGGCGAGCCTCAACGCACCTCCGTATGCCATTGTTATGAATGTCAGAAGCGCACCGGAAGTGTGTTCGGGGTTCAGGCTCGATTTCCCATAGAACAAGTGACACTCAACGGAGAGGTCACCTCCTTTTCACGTATCAGTGACACGGGCAATGAAGTCACCTACCAGTTTTGCCCTAAATGTGGCACTGCCATGCTATTGCAGTCGGTTGCCGCCGCCGATTTTTATGTCGTCCCGCTCGGACTATTTAAAGAGCAAGACTTTCCGCTACCAAGCTTTTCAGTCTACGAAGAACGCAAACACGGATGGGTCAAATTTGACCACCAGATGAGTCACTACAACTAGCCTGTTACTGACCATTTTCTCTATAAAGCAACAGTATTGGAACAAACTGCAAGACTGTTGCCTAAGATCAAATATCAACGTTCTACAACGCTAGCGTATCTTTTCGCTAGCGTTATAATCTGCTCCTCTTTTTAACCCAGGGTGAACCACATGATTTCTAAACTACCTCGCTGGGTTGAATACGGCGCCTTACTGTTAGCGGGCCTTGCTGGCAGCGTTAATGCTATTGGTTTACTCGGCTTCCAACATCAAGCTATCTCCCATATTTCAGGCACCATGTCTTTACTTGGCAGCAGCCTGCTCACGCCGACTTCAACTTCTATGCACCTCCTGCTAATCATTATGAGCTTTATGCTAGGTGCCGCGTTCAGCGGATTCTTTATCGAAAATCAAGCATTGAAGTTAGGACGCCGTTACGGTGTTGCGCTATGTATTGAGGGTGGATTGCTGTTCTTGGCGCTTTGGGCACTGTTACAAGGCTACACTTCAGGCCAGTATTTCGCTTCAGCCGCGTGTGGGTTGCAGAACGCAATGATCACCACCTATAGCGGGGCGATCATTCGCACCACACACATGAGCGGGATCATCACAGACCTTGGGATCATGATTGGCGCACGCTTAAAGGGGATGCCTTTTGACCGCCGTAAAGCCAAACTTCTTATGTTCATCGTTGTTGGCTTTCTGTTTGGTGGTTTAAGTGGTGCTTGCCTGTTCCAGCGCTTTGAAATTTTGGCACTGGCTTTCCCTGCCTCTTTCGCGTTCATTGTCGCGTTTAGCTACTGGCTCTACCTAACTTATCGAACTGAAGCCTCAGTAAATTTATAAACGCCTAGTAATAACCATGAGAATATGTAACATCTGCAACACTTTATTCTAAACTCATAATTTGTTGCAGAATAACCTGCGTGAATATTTAGCGATATTTGATGAATAGTATTGCAAGTGATATTAATACTCGGTAATCTTGCACCCAATGAGAAAATACGGATGTTTAGAGAATAAAAATGCCAAGGATGTGGCTTTTTTACATGTAGAAATACGAGAATAATTAACATGTCTAACAACACGAATACTGCTCAACCAGAGAAATCTAAAGGCAGTTTCTGGGTTTTCTTAATCCCATCTCTAATTGGTTTGTTCCTCTTCATGGCGCCAATTAGCTACCAAGGTGATCTCACGATCCCTGTCGCTATTCTAGCCAAATCAATTCAAGCGGTTTTCGGTGAGTCTCTAGTTGCTATTATCACTGCAATCGTTGCCTTCATGTCTGTAGCTTCCGTGTTAAGCACCATTTTCAAACCTACATTCATTACATCGAATTCATTTCTAAACGGCCTTTTCAACCCATCTCCACTGTGGTTGTTGGTTCGTATTATCGGTGGTGCTGCAGCATTCATGGCTTTCTTCCAAGTTGGCCCTGAGTTTATCTGGGAAGAAAACACCGGTGGTCTGGTGTTAGAGGGCCTATTGCCGACTCTATTTTCAGTATTCATCTTTGCCGGTTTACTATTACCACTTCTACTTAACTTCGGTTTGTTAGAACTGTTTGGCACCTTACTAAGTAAAGTGATGCGTCCAATCTTCAACCTGCCGGGTCGTAGTGCTATCGATTGTATGGCTTCTTGGTTAGGTGACGGCAGCGTTGGTATCCTGCTTACAAGCAAACAGTACGAGAAGAAATTCTACACTCAACGTGAAGCCGCTGTTGTTGGTACGACTTTCTCAGCAGTATCTATCACGTTCAGCCTTGTAGTGATTGCTCAAGTAGAACTAGAGCACCTATTCCTACCTTTCTACGCAGCAATCTGCTTAGCAGGTATTGTGGCCGCGGTAATCATCCCTCGCCTTCCTCCACTGAGCATGAAGAAAGACACCTTCATTGATGGTACAAAGCCTCACAAAGATGCTGATGCAATCCCAGCGGGTCACTCGACTTTCTCTTGGGGTCTTGAACTCGCGGTAAATAAGGCATCACAAGTGAAGTCTGCTAAGTCTGTATTTGGTGAAGGCATTCGTAACGCAGTCGACATGGTATTCGGCGTTCTTCCTGTTGTAATGGGGCTAGGTACAATGGCATTGGTGATTGCAGAATACACCTCTGTGTTCTCATTCCTAGGTCAGCCTTTCATTCCATTCCTTGAGCTACTTGGAGTACCTGAAGCGGTTGCAGCATCTGAAACCATTGTTGTTGGTTTTGCGGATATGTTCATCCCAGCGATCCTTGCCGCTTCTATCGACAACGAGATGACTCGCTTTGTTATTGCAGCAATGTCGGTAACTCAGCTGATCTACATGTCTGAAGTAGGCGCTCTACTTCTAGGCAGTAAGATTCCAGTGAACATCTTAGAACTGTTTATTATCTTTATTCTACGTACGTTAATTACGCTTCCAGTTATCGCAGGTGTAGCGCATCTAATATTTTAAATTAGACGTACTGATACAGTGTAATAAATAACCTGATTTGTAATAGCCTCACTTTTGTGGGGCTTTTTTTCGCCTAATATATTCACTCTCCGGTTTAAAATATCGCCAATATACGAATTGAGAATATCATTTGATTTCATATTAATTCCCTTACACCTCTCCCTCATATAATAAACCACACGCATACTCGCCAAATTAATACCCTCCTCACTTTCTTTACCTTTGATTAAGCTAACTCTTCAACTCATTGAACCAAATAGCAAAAGTAGCAAGTATGTAATTAACTGAATTTTACGTTGTGCGGGTTGTTGTATTTTTGTAGTCTATTTTGTGAAATTACATTCAAGTAAACTTCAACCCTGTCGATATATATAACTACAAAACACGATTAACTTTAGTTTTCGCAAAGCTTGTGAGAAGAGGAAAACACAATGAAATTTAGCCATAAGGTGGTTGCAGCATCATCAGCCTTGCTATTAGTGACAGTATCATTGCTTTCAATACAGCAACTTTACACCGTAAAAAGTGCTGTAGAGAACCACGTCAATGCAAGCCTGAAAGAGATGGTCTCTGGGATTAAGAACACCGTAGCATCAGAGATGAATGCTAAAAAAGCACTGGCTCAGTCGACGACTGAAGTCATCGAAATCAACCCTCAAGATCGTACATACGTTCAAAACATCCTAGAAAAGCCAAAACTTAAAGGCAGCTTTCTCGCGGTTGGTTTTGGTTATGACGCAAACGGTTTCGTTATTGAAAATGATGATGGTTGGGAAGCTGGCCCGGATTACGACCCACGAATCCGCCCTTGGTTCATTGATGCTAAGTCCAAAAACAGTTTAGTTGTTACCGACCCTTATGTGGACGTATCAAGCAAGAAAGTCATCATTTCAATTGGTACGCCAGTGCAAGAAAACGGCCGTTTCACTGCAGGTATGTTCTACGACCTAGAACTAACCAACCTTGCGACCTTGGTAAACCAAGTGAACTTATTTGACGCGGGTTACTTATTCCTAGTCACTGCCGACGGCACGACGATTGCTCACCCTAATGCTAAGAACAATGGCGAAACGCTATCAAGCTACCTGCCACAAGCGACTATTCGCGAGGGATCTCAACAAATTGAAGTCGACGGTAAAAAATTCCTAGTGAACTTCACTCACATCCCAAGTGAAGATTGGTACATCGGCGCAATACTTGATGAAGAGATCGCATTCCAAACGGTTGAAGATCTGAAAAACAGCTCGATAATCTACTCTTTAATTGCGGTTATTCTCAGCATCATTGCATTAACCGTCCTTATTCGTGTGTTAATGCGCCCGCTTGAGACGCTTAACCAAGCCATTCAAGATGTTGCGAGCGGACAAGGTGACTTAACTAAACGTCTAGATACCAATACAGATAAAGAGTTCTCTGACCTTGCGAAAGGCTTCAACACCTTTACTGAAAACCTGCAAAATCAAATCATTCAATCCAAAGCGATTGGTGTTGAGATTAAACGTGGCACTGAAATCACAGTAAAAGGCGCGGGTGAGTCAGCGAATGCGATGAATACTCAGCTGCAAGAGCTTGAACAGCTAGCCACCGCAATGAACGAGATGGCCGTTACCGCAACGGAAGTAGCAAACAACGCTCAAGGCGCAGCCGCCGCGGCTCGTGAAGCTGACGATGCGACACTAGACGGTACATCTGTAGTAAGTGACACGACTCAAGCGATTGATAACCTTTCAGCGCGTATCGACCAAGCGGTTGCAGAAGTACAAGTACTTGAATCAGCAACAGCAAATATCGAGACGATTCTTAAAGTAATCAACGATATCGCAGACCAAACCAACCTACTTGCATTGAATGCTGCTATTGAAGCGGCGCGTGCTGGTGAATCGGGCCGTGGTTTCGCTGTCGTTGCCGATGAAGTTCGCACACTAGCGCAACGTACTCAAGAATCGACCACAGAGATCCGCAACATGATTGAGCAGCTCCAAGCGGGTGCAAGCTCTGTATCTAACGCGATGAATCAAAGTAAAGACACAGCCACTGACGCCGTTGAACGCGCTCAGCAAGCAAACTCTTCACTTGACCGCATCCGCGACGCGATTCAGCGCATCTCTGATATGAATATTCAGATTGCTTCAGCAGCTGAAGAGCAGAGTTTAGTAGCGGAAGAGATCAACAACAACACAGTTAAGATCAAAGACCTTTCAACACAGGTATCGAACGCAGCTCAAGACGCAAACACAGCAATGCAAGTTCAAACTGACAATGTTCGCCAACAAGACGAACTATTAAACAAGTTTACGGTTTAACCGCCTTAGCGTTTAGCTAACTAACACCTTGTTTAACTAACACCCTGTTTAGTAAGCAATAAACAGCTTTAAATAAAAACCCCGCTTACTGGTAATCAGTAAGCGGGGTTTTCTTTGCAAAATTTGCTTTCTAACTCGTAACAGGCTCGAGCTAGTTGGTCGTCAGCATCATGCACTGGTTGGATTCAACCTTAATAGTTAAGTCCTTACCAACACATTCGAACACTTCGCCAGACAACAGATCCGTCACAGCGCCTGTCCAATTTAATGAGGCCGTCTTGCTTCGTTTCGATTTATTAATCACCACAATGCCTTTGTCGCCACGAACAAACACCAACAAGTCATCATTCGCTTCAACCACCTGCATCGCTTCGCCATGAACATGGTTATGGAATTGAATCATGTTTTTCATATAAGGCGCTTGCCAGTCGTTAAGCCAACGAGGTTGGCCACTCTTGTCCAGAATACCGCTGGTGCTGAGCTCACTGTAAACAAGCGGCACACCGCCATCTCGTCCAAGAATAAAGGCGTGAGCTAATTGCTCGTCGACTTCATCCATCACATGTTCCAAAAACACCTCGTTATTTGGAATGTCATGAGTGACAGCAAAAGTGATCGCTCGCATGTTCGACAGAGCTTGACCAAAACAGTATGGGTTGATCAGAGACTTAAAACTGCCCTGCTCTTCAAAAGCTTTGAAGATGGTATTGAATAGCGGAAAATCATACGCCCCTAAACGAGTGTGTTTAAGGTAAGGCTCGAGGAACAGTTCGTACTCTTCTTTGGTTGCACCACCGTCAGTAATGATCTCGCCAAAGATATGCATTTCTTCACAGATATCATCAGTCCAAACCTTACGTAGATGTGACAGTGTCATGTGTTTCGCTGCGTCGATGCGAAACCCTTTCACACCAATCACTTTCAAGGCTTTTAGGTAAGCTCGCTGCTGTGTAACCACATTGTCGTTGTCTAACAGCGTTGGCAGGCCTGGATCGCTTGCTCCACCAGTAATACGTCCGTTTTGCACCTCCCAAGTATCTTTCCAGTTCTTGATACCAAACGCTTCGACAAAGTCGTTCTCATCAAACAAAGGTTTAGAAAGATCACCAAACAAACGAACGGATTCGTAATACTCAGAATCTTGTTGGTAAGACGCCATGTCTTGTTGATTTGGATACGTCAAATCACCGCGAATACTCGACTCGTTAGCCATGTGGTTAAACACAACGTCCACATAGGTACGAAGCCCATGTTGCTTTAACGTGTTCACCATTGCAGTGAAGTCTTGCGTATCACCAAGCTGATTATCGATCACACGATAATCTTGGGGTTGATAGCGCTGCCACCATTGGGTACCTGTATCTCGATCACAGCCTTTAGGCCCTCGTAACGACTTCATTGCCGGCGAGACTAAAACAGATTTATAACCCAACTCTTGAATCAGAGGGGCGTTCTTCATTACGTCAGCGTAGCACCAGTCAAAAGCATGCAATATAACATCTGTCGCTGGGGTGCTTAACATAGCTGAACTCTCCATGTTGTTCTCCTACCAAACTCGTTTACAGCTTTCTAGATAAATACAAAGGCTAAAAGGCAAAGCTGCATAAATTTCCTTAAGAATGGTATTTATTATATGAGTTACTCATTAAAACCCCTCCTCCTCCCACCGATTAGTCAAGGTGGATAGCTAAGGGCGTAGCGCCAATTATCGCATAACGTCCGGGATGAACACTCAGCCATAATGTTTTTAAATGCGCCCAAAAATGACAAAAAAGGAGCGTATCTACGCTCCTTTTATTCAATCTAACACATATTAATAACTAAGTTCGGTAAAGAACCTTCACTACGTGCCAGCCAAATTTTGTTTTTACCAGGTGTGGTACAAGCGTCTCGCCAGAGAAACAAATCTTATCAAACTGAGGCACCATTTGACCTTTTTTGAACTCGCCTAGGTCGCCGCCCTTTTTACCAGATGGACAGGTTGAATGCTTCTTCGCTAGCGTTTGAAATTTAGCGCCCTTTTTAAGCTGCGTCATGATGTCTTCTGCTAATTCTTTATGCTTCACCAATATATGAAGCGCTGCTGCTGTTCTTGCCATGATAATTCTCAGTTTGTTGCGGTCAGTTTATTTGTGATGATTACGTAGAATTCATCAGAGTACTGACTGTTGTAATTCAGCTTACGGCTAACGACTTGTCGACAAAAGTCCATCAAACGCCTGCGTTTAGCGTGATTTTAACCCAAGAATCATCATTCTTCACTCTATAACCGAAAACAACCCCCTTAAAGATCTTTAAAAACCGCATAGTGACTTGCTGCGGATGCCATTTCCCTTTAAATTAATCCTTATAGATTAAGCGCGTATTAAGTAGGAGCCACTTATGGCCAAACCGATAAGTAAAGCGAGTCAGTCACAGGGAATGCTGATGTTCAAGTTATCCCTCACTCAAAGTTTTGCGATAGGCACGCTTAAGGTCAGAGAAATCGTTCCTTTCCAGCCAATGACCCAAATTCCTTACTCTCATCACCATGTGATTGGTACCATCACGATTCGCGATCTTACGGTTCCAGTTATTGATATGTCCGCAGCTATTGGGTTTCGGCCGATCACACCGACGGAATACCAAGACTGTGTGCTCATCGTGACAGATTGCTTAAGAACCGTTGTAGCATTCTTGGTTCGTTCGATTGATAAAATCATTGAATGTGACTGGAAGAGTATTGAGTCGCCACCCGCAAGTGTAGGAACCAATGTGTTTGTTACCGGCATTACACGTTTTGAAGATCGTATCGTGCAGATGCTCGACGTAGAGTTATTACTTTCTAAGATTTACCCTGCTTATGAAAACGCACATATTCCGATGCTGACTGATGTCGAGAGAGAACGCCTAAAAGCTCTGAACATTCTATTGGTTGATGACTCTTTGATTGCACGAAAGCAGCTGTCTGATGCCTTAGACAGCATCAACATCCCTTATAGCATTTGTAACAACGGTTTAGATGCTATTGACCTGATGCGAGGTGAGGCTGCAAAAGGTACAGCAATTGATCTTCTCGTGAGTGATATCGAGATGCCCGGGTTAGATGGTTATGAACTTGCATTTGAAGTACAAAACGACAGCGCACTCAGTCATGCCTACTGTATTTTACATACTTCACTATCCAGTGAGATCTGTGTTGACCGAGCTAATCAGGTGGGTGCACATGAAGCGCTAGAGAAATTCAATGCAGGCGAATTAATCGAAGCCATGTTGCGCGGAGCGAAAGTCTTAAACGACGCGGCTATGACTGCTTAGACATAAAAAAGCCCTCTCACAGGATAACACTGATCATTTAAGCATTTTCCTGATCAGTTGAACGATCCTACAGATGGTT
>NZ_JBGONH010000025.1:0-70064 GCF_041439075.1 Vibrio sp. FF145 | reverse complement strand
TACTACCGTTTTTGTTTTAAGTTCCCGCTAATCCGCGATGAACCTAAAAAAAGCCGCTCACCTATTTTAGGTGAGCGGTTTTTTGTTATGTATCTTTTCTGAACTGTCTTGTTTTAAAGCTCAATGAGACTAACTCAAATTACGCTTTCTTGAAGATAGAACTCAGCGACAAAACGTTTTGGATACGAGTATGGATTGCGGCTTGTTCTTCTTCACTACGTTGTTCACCTTTGGTATTTCCCCATACCGGGCCTGGCCATGCGATGTCATCTTTGAAACGTGCAATATGGTGAATGTGCAGTTGTGGCACCATGTTACCTAGCGCGCCTAGGTTTAATTTGTCTGGTTGGAATGTCGCTTCTAATGCTTGGCTTACCGCTTGAGACTCAAGTAAGAACTGCTGTTGTTCTTTCATTGGTAGATGGTGCAACTCTTTTAGGTTGGCGCGTTTGGGTACCAAGATAACCCAAGGCACTGCACTGTCTTTGCTTAGCAGCGCCAAGCTTAGTGGAAATTCGCCGATAAGCGTGGTGTCTTTTGCTAACTGTGGGTGAAGTTCAAAGCTCATTATTATTATCCATTTCGATTTCTTGAAGTCATACCAATCACAGTAAGTAAATGATCAGAAATAGCGCAGGAAAAAGGTTTGAGAACAAGGCAGATTCTTTTGATAAGTAGTTACTCTACAATCAAAAATTCTAACGCAGTTATCGAGCGTTTTAACCAGCTAGGATGATTAGTTATTTACTACGATTGGTATCAGTATACGTTAGATAAAACAAAAGGTTGATGCTCTCACATCAACCTTTGTATTTATTCATTGTAACCCGAAGGGAATTACATACGCTCTAGAGTTTCGATGCCTAGAAGCGACAGGCCTTGCTTGATAGTCTTAGCTGTCAGTGCAGCAAGCTTCAGGCGGCTCTGTTTAACGGTTTCATCTTCAGCCACAAGGATAGGGCATGCTTCGTAGAAGCTAGAGAATTGACCAGCAAGTTCGAACAGGTAGCTACACATGATGTGTGGTTGACCTTCACGAGCAACAGACTGTACCGCTTCTTCAAATTGTAGAAGTTTCGCGATAAGGGCTTTCTCTTTCTCTTCAGTGATTTTGATTTCACCTTCTAGAGAGTCCATAGAAATGCCTGCTTTAGCAAAGATTGAAGCGACACGAGTGTATGCGTACTGCATGTACGGTGCTGTGTTGCCTTCAAATGCCAGCATGTTTTCCCAGTCGAACACGTAATCAGTGGTACGGTGCTTAGAAAGGTCTGCGTATTTAACTGCTGCCATTGCTACTGTGTTCGCAATGGTTTTCTTCTCGTCTTCTGCTAGCTCAGGGTTTTTAGATTCAATCAGCTGAGTTGCACGTACTTCTGCTTCGTCCAGAAGGTCAGCAAGACGCACTGTACCGCCAGCACGAGTTTTAAATGGCTTGCCATCTTTACCTAGCATCATGCCGAACGCGTGGTGCTCAAGAGATACAGACTCAGGAACATAACCCGCTTTACGAACGATAGTCCAAGCTTGCATTAGATGTTGGTGCTGACGAGAGTCGATGAAGTAAAGTACGCGGTCTGCGCCCAGTTCTTCAAAACGGTATTTAGCACATGCAATATCGGTGGTGGTGTACAGGAAGCCACCGTCACGTTTTTGCACGATAACGCCCATAGGGTCGCCATCTTTGTTTTTGTATTCGTCTAGGAATACAACTTGTGCGCCGTCAGACTCTTTTGCTAGACCTTGTGTTTGTAGGTCAGAAACGATGTTTGAAAGCATATGGTTGTACATACTTTCACCCATCACATCATCACGTGTCAGTGATACGTTCAGGCGATCGTAGTTACGTTGGTTTTGAACCATGGTTACGTCAACCAGCTTTTTCCACATTTCAGCACAGTATGCGTCGCCACCTTGCAGTTTCACTACGTAGCCACGAGCTTTCACTGCGAATTCTTCGTCTTCGTCGTAAAGCTTTTTAGATTCACGGTAGAACTGTTCAAGATCTGACAGTTCCATTGAAACTTCACCAGTTTCAGCTTGGATGCGCTCAAGGTTTGCGATAAGCATACCGAATTGAGTACCCCAGTCACCAATGTGGTTAGCACGGATAACTTTGTGACCTAAGAACTCAAGTGTACGAACAACAGCATCACCGATGATCGTTGAACGTAAGTGGCCTACGTGCATTTCTTTTGCAACGTTTGGAGCTGAGTAGTCAGCAACAATCGTTTGTGCTTCTGCGGCTGAAACACCAAGGCGAGAGTCAGCAAGCGCTGCGTCTGCTTGTTGTGCCAGGAACGTTTCATCTAGGAAGATGTTTAGGAAACCTGGACCTGCGATTTCAACTTTAGAAGCGATACCGTCTAGGTTTAGAACGTCCAATACTTTTTGAGCAAATTCTCGAGGGTTAGTGCCTAGTCGTTTAGCAACACCCATAATGCCGTTTGCTTGGTAGTCACCAAATTGTGGTTTTGCAGATTGACGGACAGCCGCAGGAGAGCCTGCAGGTGCGCCAGCGGCTTCTAGAGCCTGAGATACTTTGTCATTAATCAGTGCTTGGATATTCACACGCGTTTCCTTCAATTCAAGGATGAATAAGAGTAGCCGTTATTTCGTGGGCATTAAATTTGGCTAATTATGCTTCTAGTTAACGATTTAATGCTGAAATGAACAACAGACTCTGTTTAAGTTCACAAAAATGGCGTTAATCATACCAATTTTGTGGGCTTTCTTATAGGTCGAATTGATAGAAAATTAACATTTCCTGAGGGGTTTTTGACAATCAACTTTGACCAAGCCAAGTTTGTCTATTTAGGAAAGTAAGACACGGTACTTTTTGAGTGTTTTTTGTCAAAGCAGCGCTTGTTGCTGGAAGTAAAACTGATACCATGCTGCCATTATTTGGAGAACATAGACAATGACGATGAGCCTGAAGCAAGCAGAACTAGAACCACAACAAATGATTGCACGCCTTGATACGTTTATGACGAAAATTGAGAACCTCGGAAATGTGCTGGGTTTGGATTTAAGCTTTGCTCAAGCGGATCATATTGCATTAAGAATCAATGAAACTGAGCTTGCGAAATCAGCACATCAAGCATGGTCTGAATACGGCTCTACGATTTCAGAAGCGATGATCAATGGTCGTCCCATTGTGGTGTTGGCTTTCGATAAACCATTGCAAAGCCTTGGTTGGAAGATTGAATGTTTAGAGCTTCCATACCCAGCTGAAGGCAAGATTTACCCGAGCCAAGATTGGGAGCATGTAGAGTTTGTGATTCCGTCTCACGCTCAAACGGCCGATGAGTACCTAGCAGACCTTAAAGAGACTTACCCGCAGTTCGCTGCTAAGTTTGAAAATTTGGCAGATCAAGGCGTTAAGATAAAACTCTCTAGCCCGAAAGGTGAGGGGGAACGTTTGAATAATCCAACGGTTGCATTCAAGCATCAAGGGATTTGCATTAAGCTGCATCCACACTCTTTGAAGAAGATTGTTGAGTCAGAACAGGCCTAATTTGATTGGATAGTTGCTGGGAATAGATTCCTGAACTCACCAAGGCTCGTCGGAATGACGGGCTGTTTGATGGTGTTTGCTGGAGTCTACCTTTAGATGCTGACAGTCTGAGTGTTCGAGGGCGCATGTTAGAGCCTATAGTTATAAGATTCATCACCGAGTTCGTCATTCCCGTAGTCGGAAATCTCATAAATCTATTCAGATCATCAGATACAAAAAACGCGCAATGGATTAACCCTATTGCGCGTTTTTTATTGGGTTTTAACTGGAAGTCTTACCGGAAATCGAACCTCCGACCTACAGAATCACGGTCTTGTTGCCGTAAACAAACACATGATCGTTGATCACTTTGTTTAAAGCCTTGCTCAACACGTTCTTCTCTACGTCACGACCCGCTTGAGCCATGTCTTTTGCGCTGAAGTTGTGATCCACTGGGATAACATCTTGCTTGATGATTGGACCTTCATCGAGATCGTTTGTCACAAAGTGTGCCGTTGCACCAATGATCTTCACACCGCGCTCGTAAGCTTGCTGGTATGGCTTAGCACCAATGAATGCAGGCAAGAAACTGTGGTGAATGTTGATGATTTTGTGGTTGTACTTCTCAACAAACCCCGGCGTCAGCACTCGCATGTATTTAGCAAGCACTAGATAGTCCGCCTCATACTGGTCAATGACTTCCAACATCTTCTTCTCATGCTCTTCACGGTTTAATCCTTCGTGAGAAACATGGTGGTAAGGGATATCAAAACGCTCGGTTAGGCTTTGCAGTGTATCGTAGTTACCAACTACTGCCGCAATATCAACATCTAAACTGCCATCGAAGTTCTTCATCAGAATATCGCCAAGGCAGTGTGCTTCTTTAGTTACCAGAATCACAACACGCTTACGAGATGAATCAACCAGCTTACGTTTTGTGTTTTCTGGCAGGGCTTGGTCTAAATCGGCGAGTAAGGTTTCGTCATTGAAGTAGCCCTCTAGCTCGGTGCGCATAAAGAAGTGGCCACTTGTGTTATCAACGAACTCATTATTGTGAATAATATTGAGTTGGTGCTTATAACAAATGTTGGTGATCTTTGAGATGAGGCCAGGGGCGTCAGTACAATGTGTTAATAAAGTTTTTCTTTCCATTTGCGTCTTACTTCCATGAATGTTGCACTTATTATATGAAATCGGGATTCTTCAAAATTTAATGCAGGCCGTCGAACGGTGAACTGAGCCGCAGTATCACCGTTATAATTAATCTATTATCAAGTTGGTTTCAACAAATTCTGCTGCTCATTTATCGCATCGATAAATTGTTTTATATAGAAATATCAGTTTTTCGATAGAAAAAAAGGCAGAAGCTTCATTTTTCAAGTTTTGACCGTAGTACGCATTTGAACTTCAACCGAGGCATTGACGCTTTGGCCAAAAATAGAGGTGATACTTATGGATAAAGAGTTACTAGCAAAAAAACTGTACTGCAAACGAGTGAATTCATTAGCGGGAAGTACAGAGTTAGATGGTAATGTTCTAGATGAAATGTGGGAAAGTAAAACCTCACCAACCGATGCAGTGAAAGCCATGCAGCCTTGCGATAATCATTTTGAAGGCGCCCCTTGGTTGTCGCGTTATCTCAGCCGAAAATAATAACGATTCTATGATTTTTATTTCTTCAATTCTTACCTTCTAGGTAGCTTAACCCGAACCAAACACCTCCGGTGCGAAGTCATTCTTGATTCGCGCCGGCTCACTAAACCTGCCATAATTCGCCTTCTATTTTTCTAAACTTCGTACTCTATGATATCTAAAACGTTTTCTGCTGATGGTGCTTTGGGTAAAGCGATCCCTGGGTTCCAACCTCGACAAGCTCAGCTAGACATGGCTGAAGCGGTTTCACAGGCTATTGAACAACAGAGCCAATTGGTCGTTGAAGCGGGAACGGGAACAGGTAAGACGTTTGCTTATCTAGTGCCAGCACTGCTGAGTGGTAAGAAAACGATCATCAGTACGGGGTCTAAAAACCTTCAAGAACAGCTGTTTCACCGAGATTTACCATTGATGGTCGATGCGCTTGGTTTTTATGGTCAGGTTGCGTTACTCAAAGGCCGTTCAAACTATTTGTGCTTGGACAGGCTCAGTCGTCAAATGATCGAGAGCCATGGCACTCACACCGATCCAACGCTGTTAGCTCAGTTGGTGAAAGTGCGCAGCTGGTCGTCAGCGACTCAAACTGGCGATTTAGGTGACTGTGATGATATTGCTGAAGATAGCCCGGTCATTCCAACCATTACCTCGACTAACGACAACTGCTTAGGCAAAGAGTGTCCAAGCTACACCGATTGCTTTGTGCTGAAGGCGCGTAAAAAAGCGATGGATTCTGATGTTGTTGTAGTGAACCACCACTTGTTCCTCGCGGATTTAGCGATCAAAGAAACCGGGTTTGGTGAGCTGATACCTGAAGCCGATGTGTTTATCTTCGATGAAGCGCACCAACTTCCCGATATCGCTAGCCAATACTTCGGACAATCGGTTTCCAGCCGACAGATCCAAGAGCTAGCCAAGGACATTGAAATTGCTTACCGAACTGAAGCCAAAGACATGCGCCAACTGCAGAAAGTAGGGGATAGGCTCGTTCAATCGTCAGCCGATCTACGCATTGTGCTTGGCGATACGGGCTTTCGCGGTAACTGGCGTGAAGCATTGAAGTCAGAGTCGATTGCGAGAGAGCTAGTTCGCTTACAAGATGCGTTGCAACTGGCCGTTGATGTATTGAAATTAGCATTGGGTCGAAGCCAGTTGTTAGACACGGCTTTTGAACGCGCCACTATGATCAAGTCGCGCATTGAACGTGTATGTGACGTGTCGATTACTGGTTATTCGTATTGGTATGACACCACGCCACGACACTTTGCTTTGCACATCACGCCACTCTCAGTCGCCGACAAATTCCATGAGCAGATTGAGCTAAAACCGGGTGCTTGGGTGTTTACCTCTGCAACTTTGGCGGTGTCGGACGATTTCGATCATTTTACTTCTCGATTAGGACTAAAGCCGTCGGCACAGTTTTCACTACCGAGCCCGTTTGATTACCCAAATCAGGCGCGTTTGTGTGTGCCTCGCTATCTACCAGAGCCGAATAGCCCGGGCTTAGCGGACAAGCTAGTAAGAATGCTGACCCCTGTGATTGAGCAAAACCAAGGTCGCTGTTTCTTTTTATGTACCTCACACAGCATGATGAAAGAGTTGGGGGAACGATTCCGTGAAACGCTCTCGGTTCCCGTTCTGCTACAAGGTGAGACAAGTAAGCAAAAAACCTTAGCCGAATTCATGGAATTAGGTAACGCATTGCTGGTGGCCACTGGTGCCTTCTGGGAAGGTATAGATGTTAGGGGCGACGCATTAAGCTGTGTTATCATCGATAAATTGCCCTTTACCGCCCCAGACGACCCGTTACTTAAGGCTCGAATCGAGGACTGTAAGTTAAAAGGGGGTGATCCTTTTGCACAAGTACAATTGCCAGACGCAGTGATTACCTTGAAACAAGGTGTCGGTCGATTGATACGTGATAAGCGCGATAATGGCGCTTTGATTATCTGCGACAACCGATTGGTGACTCGCGATTACGGTGGCATATTTTTGGCGAGTTTACCGCCTATCCCACGTACTCGTGACTTAGGGGTCATTAAAGAATTCTTAGCTAAAGACCATTCAACCGCTGCTGAGTAATTGGCATTGTTGAGCTTAGCCATTATTTTAGATTAGATAACGAATATTTGAGACACAAATGAGCGCGAAAATTCTTGCAGTAGATACCGCAACTGAAAACTGTTCAGTTGCACTAGTAATTGGTGACCAGGTGTTCGCACGTAGCGAAGAGGCACCTCGAGACCATACGAAAAAAATTCTACCTATGGTTGATGAAGTACTGAAAGAAGCGAATGTTGCTTTAACCGATATCGACGCGATCGCGTTTGGCCAAGGCCCGGGCAGTTTCACGGGTGTACGTATTGGCATTGGTATTGCTCAAGGCTTAGCTTTTGGTGCTGATTTGCCGATGATCGGTGTGTCTACACTGGCAGCGATGGCGCAAGGCAGCTACCGTAAATTTGGCGAAACTCATGTTGCAACAGCAATTGATGCTCGCATGAGTGAAGTTTACTGGGCTCGTTACAGCCGTGAAGATAATGGTCGTTGGACTGCGGTCGATGCGGAATGTGTGACGCCTCCAGGTGAGTTGGCTGAACAGCTTGAAGCGGACTCCAACACATGGGCGAAAGTAGGCACAGGTTGGGAAGCATATGCAGAGCACATGGACACACTAGCGATCAACACCAAAGTGTGTGAAGTGCTATTCCCAGAAGCTCAAGACATGGCGTTCCTTGCTCAATTTGCTTATGCTGAAGGCAAAGCGGTTGCAGCTGAAGAGTCTGAGCCGGTTTACCTACGTGATAAAGTGACTTGGAAAAAACTGCCTGGTCGCGAGTAAATACGTATTATTTTGGCTCTGCAGTTTATTTTGTAGAGCCGTTATTAAAATTAGATACACAATCATTAAAATCAGGTAATAAATTCTTTAAGCATGGTTTCAATCAACGGCTTACCTCCTTCTTCGATAGGCAATACATCTAAAACCAATCGAACCAACAAAAAGAATGAGGTAAAAAAAGGCGATGCAAAGACCTCTGTTGGTCAGCCAACTAAGGTCGCGAATGCTGTCTCGCATTCTATTCGCCAGGTCAAAGAATCTGAAATTCACAAGGCTCAGATTCAATATGATCTTCCAGAAGGGCGCGGACGACGTGCGATGGAGGAGTATATGGATGTGATGAATCAAGCTAAAAAAGAGGAACTTGCGAAGCTAATTGGGGTCGATATTTATATCTAGCTTTGTGTTTTCATTTATCCTGCTCTAAGGAGCTGCATTATGTATTCTCTCATATCTAAATCTCGCTTATTTTTCCTTGTCGCTTTCTCTACGATGGTGATGGGGTGCTCCTCTTTACCTAAAGAACTTAATGCAAACTCAGAACAGGTGGTAACTGACTACCAAGAGTGGGTAAACACACTACCGGATGCCGGTGATGTTCGTTTGGGTGGCGTGATTGCTAAAGTCACTAATCTGAAAGATAAAACGCGTGTTGAAGTGGTGAACTTACCTATCTCTAGTAGTGGTAAGCCTGATATTGATGCCGAACCAAAAGGACGTTTTGTTGGTTACATTGACGGCTATGTTGAACCATTGAGCTTTGCTGAGGGTCGTTTAGTTACTTTAGTTGGTACATCAAATAGCACTGAAGACGGTATGGTTGGTGAATACCCTTACACTTTCCCAGTCATGAATGTCTACAATCAACGTTTATGGCAGATCACTGAAAGAGTGGTCATTAATGACTTTGCGCCAACTTACTACTCTTGCCGCAGTTTACATTGTCGCAGCTTTCAAACCATGCCTAAGTCAGGGCGTGTGATTCAAGATGTGCAATAGTCGAACCTTAACTCGACATACCCAATGACAGGGACACCATACTATCAATGATTGAACAGTCATATTCCCTTGCGAGCGGGACACTTGCAACACAACAGATTGGCAACCCACAAACGACCGTAACGACGGTCGTTTTTATTCATGGCTGGCTAGACAATTCCGCAAGTTTTACTCAGGTCATGCAGCAAGTCTCTAAGCTTTCTCCAGATACTCACTTGGTTGCGATCGATCTTTTTGGGCACGGTTTCTCGTCGCATAAGTCGGGGAGTTACTACCCATTTCACGACTATATTGATGATTTACACCGGCTAGTGACCAAATTATCGCCAAACAGACTGGTGCTGGTAGGACATTCACTTGGTGCATTGATAGCAAGTTGCTATAGTGCCGCCTTTCCTGAAAATGTGTCAGGATTAATTCAAATTGAAGGTCACGGACCTCTTTCTGAAGCTCCCCACGAAACAGTCTCTCGCTTGAGGGATGGGGTACTTAGTCGTCTTCGACAGCGAAGAAAGCCTTCACGTCCTCTGGCAAGCCTTGAGGATGCTATTAAGCTGAGAGCTTACGCCAACCAAATTAATGCTGAATTAATCGCTCCTATTGTTGAGCGAGGTATTGTCGAGTTTGAGAACTCTTGGCAATGGCGATGCGACCCTAATCTAAAATGTGACTCGTTATATCGAATGTCACAGGCGCACGCTGAAGCGATCATGGCGGCTATTGAATGCCCTCAATTAATAATCCTAGGGAATGATGGATACCGACATTTGCAGCATAATCGCTACAAATCAGCGCATAGTCCTCTAAATATAGAGACGATTCCTGGCGGACATCATTGTCATTTAGAGAGCCCAGAGCTAGTTTCAGAGCTAATTCTTGGTGTAGTTAACAAAATTTAAACAAGTGTTTGAGCCTTTTAGTGCTCATGCACTAAAGCTGTGCTGTAATACCGCAATGATAAAAAGCGGCGAAGCAGTCGTCAGCTGATAAACGAGGAGTAACATCGTGGATAAACCTTGGCTTTCACGTTATCCAAGTGACGTACCAGAAACGATCAACCCAGATCAGTACCAATCTCTCATTGAAATGTTTGAACAGTCGGTACAGAAGTTCGCCGACCAACCTGCATTCGAGAACATGGGATCGATTATGACATTCCGTAAGCTTGAAGAGCGCAGTCGTGCTTTTGCTGCTTACTTGCAGAATGATCTAAAACTGAAGAAAGGCGATCGTGTCGCGCTGATGATGCCAAACTTGCTGCAATACCCAATTGCACTGTTTGGTGTGCTGCGTGCAGGTATGATTGCTGTGAACGTCAACCCACTGTACACGCCTCGCGAACTTGAACACCAACTGAATGACTCTGGTGCAAAGGCGATTGTTATCGTTTCTAACTTTGCGAGCACACTAGAGAAAGTCGTTGATAAAACTCCGGTTAAACACGTTGTACTCACTAGCCTTGGGCAAATGTTGCCACGAGCGAAAGGTACGATTGTCGACTTCGTAGTGAAATACGTGAAAGGGATGGTGCCTAAGTACGATCTACCGGGTGCCATTTCATTCAGAAAGGCACTTTACAAAGGCCGTCGTCTTCAATATGTGAAGCCGTTTATGGCGGGTGATGACATCGCATTCCTACAGTACACAGGTGGTACAACGGGTGTAGCGAAGGGCGCAATTCTAACGCACCGCAATATGATTGCGAACGTACTTCAAGCGAAAGGGGCATACAGCCCTGTGCTACAAGAAGGCCGTGAATTGGTGGTAACGGCATTGCCGCTTTACCATGTATTTGCACTGACAGTGAACTGCTTACTGTTTGTTGAGATGGGTGGCCGTAACCTTTTGATTACTAACCCTCGTGACATTCCTGGCTTTATTAAAGAACTACAAAAAATTCCGTTTACCGCGATTACTGGCGTAAACACCTTGTTCAATGCGCTAGTGAATAACGAAGATTTCCACGAGTTGGATTTCAGTAACATGCGTCTGTCTGTTGGCGGCGGTATGGCGGTTCAACGCGCTGTTGCTGAGCAATGGAAGAAAGCGACAGGTGTCCACCTACTTGAAGGCTATGGTTTAACTGAATGTGCTCCTTTGGTCACAGGTAACCCATACGATTTGAAAGACTATACGGGTGCAATCGGCCTGCCAGTACCATCAACAGAAGTTCGTATTGTTGATGATGAAGGTAAAGTGGTTGGCAATGACCAAGTGGGTGAATTGCAGGTCCGTGGTCCTCAAGTGATGCAAGGTTACTGGCAGCGTCCAGAAGCGACCAAAGAAGTGATCGATCAAGACGGTTGGTTATCGACAGGTGACATCGTTAAGTTTGATGACGAAGGCTTGTTGTACATCGTTGACCGTAAGAAAGACATGATTCTAGTGTCGGGCTTCAACGTTTACCCGAACGAGATTGAAGATGTAGTGGCTCTACACGGCAAAGTGTTAGAAGTTGCGGCTATCGGCCAACCTCATGAAGTGTCAGGTGAACTGGTTAAGATTTACGTTGTGAAACGTGACCCGAGCCTAACCAAAGAAGACATTATCGCGCACTGTCGTGAGCACCTAACGGGCTACAAGATCCCTAAATTGATTGAGTTCCGTGAAGAACTACCAAAAACCAATGTAGGTAAGATCTTACGCCGAGTGCTTCGTGAAGAGAACGATGCTGAGCTTGCTAAACGCGCAAGCGAGTAACGAGCTCATTTACGAGAAGATGATGCACCATAAGCCATAGCAGCGCTTAATCTAAGCGAGCGCTGAAAAATGGTGTTAGAATGCCGACAGTTAATGTCGGCATTTTTGTATCCGGCGATCAAAGTAAAATCAGTGAGAGTTTTTGTGGATTATCAAATCATTACCCAAGTGAAAGACCTTGAGCGAGTTTGCCAACAAGCACGTGAAGCCGATGTTGTTATGCTTGATACAGAGTTCGTTCGTACAAGAACCTATTACCCTCAATTAGGCTTAATTCAGTTATTTGATGGTGAAACGCTGTCACTGATTGATCCTATTGCTCTTGATGAAATGACCCCGTTTGTTGGGCTGTTGAAAGACACTTCAGTGCTCAAAGTTTTGCACGCGTGTGGCGAAGATCTAGAAGTGTTCCAGAACGCATTTGGCTGTACGCCAACGCCAATGGTTGATACGCAGATCATGGCAGCCTTCTTAGGTCATGGTCTTTCAACTGGCTTTGCAGCTCTCGTTTCAGAGTTTGTAGGCGTTGACCTAGATAAGAGTGAATCTCGCACCGACTGGCTAGCGCGTCCGCTTTCTCAAAAACAACTCGACTACGCAGCAGCAGACGTTCACTACTTGATGCCAATGTACAACAAGCTTCTAGAAAAAGTGATGGAAGCGGGCTGGTGGGAAGCGGCACAGCAAGAGTCTGATTTACAAGTGGCTAAGCGCATCCGTAAAGCAAACCCAGATAACGCTTACCTTGATATTAAAGGCGCGTGGCAGCTAAAGCCTCAACAGTTAGCGATCTTACGACCTTTAGCAACTTGGCGTCTAAAAGAAGCAATCAAGCGCGATTTAGCGCTGAACTTTGTCTTTAAAGAGCAAGACTTATGGGCAGTAGCGCGTTTCGCGATGAAAGACCCTAAGCACATGGAGCAAGAAGGTTTTGATTACCGCTCTGTACGTCGCCATGGCGCTAAAATCAGTTCAATCGTTAAGTTAGCTGAGCATACGCCAGAAGAAGAATACCCAGCGCCAGTAGAGCGTCTAATGGACTACCCAGGTTACAAGCAACTCTTCAAAGTGTTGAAAGATGAAGTGAAAACAGCATCGCAACACAGTGGTTTAGCGACTGAGTTTTTGGCGTCGAAGAAGCAACTTAATCAAGTGTTAAGCTGGATTTGGAAGTACGATCGTAATCCTGAAAATCTGCCAGATGTTATGCAAGGTTGGCGTTTAGATGTGGTTGGCGAGAAGCTAAATAAAGCGATCAAATAACCAACGACTGCAATGACATTTCGATGATTCAAAGAAAAGCGACCTAATTAAGGTCGCTTTTTTATTTGGTAAAATTTAGCTAGCTACTCGGCACTTAAGCCATTCTTTGCGTCGGCTTCCAGCGTGCTAGTTCCGGATTAAGCTTGATACCTTGTGAGGTCAGCAGGTTAACACGAGCTAAGTACGCAGCACCGTGCATCAGATGCTTAGCAAGATCAACGGCATTACGCTGTTGGTAATCATCTAGATAGCTGTCTTTCGCCCAGGCGTTGAATGCGCCAAGTGCCGGGCCAGCCCATACTTGGTAATCCATTTCACGACCTTGTTCACCGGTATTTGACCAACGGCTAGAAAGCCCTAAGTACCAACGGAAGATCAACGCCATCTTACGCTTTGGGTTGCCTTCAGCACGTTCAATCTGTTTAGGGTCACGCTCGTTAAAGTGCGCCACAGTTCCCGCCCAAATGTCATCCAGTGTTGAACGGAATACCTGCTTCTCTAGCTTTTGGCGCTCTTCAACTGGAATCGCTTCAATCGAGTCGTAACGTGTGTATAGCTCATACAGTTTGTTGGCACGCATTGGGAACAAGGTGCCACGCTTAACCACTTGCAGTTTCACGCCCATTTCGAACATGTCTGCCGCCGGAGCCATAGTCACGTCAGCCATTTCGGTTGTCGAAAGCAGCTTACGAGTGTGTTCGCTCGCGCCAGCCTCAACACACGCTTGGTTGATAGAGCCGGTAACAATGTATGCCGCACCCATGTTAAACGTCGCTAGAGCCGCGTCAGGCGTGCCTACACCACCACCACAGCCAACACGCAGTGGTGTTTTGAACTGGTACTGCGCTTGGATTTGCTCTTTCAGCGCTAGAATCGTTGGTAGCAGTGTTACTAGCGGACGGTTATCCGTGTGACCACCAGAGTCAGCTTCTGCAGTAATGTCATCAGCCATAGGAACTAGCTGTGCTAGTTCCATCTGTTCTGCTGTGATTCGACCTTCATCAACTAGAGCTTGCAGCATTTTAGCTGGAGCTGGTTGCATGAACTTACTCGCGACTTCAGTACGGCTTACCTTAGCAATAACCTTGTTGCCAATCTGAATCTCACCTTGTGCATCGCGGCTAAGGCCTGCGGCACGGTAGTGAACGATTTGCGGTGTTAAACCTAAGAATGCTGAAGCCTCAACGGTTTTCACTTTGTGCTTCAAAAATAGTTCAACACTGCCGCGCTCTAGTGCGGGTTCGCTTGGGCTGTGAATCAGGTTAAACGCATAAGGGCCGTTTGGCAGTGCTGCTTGAATACGGTTGATCGCTTGTTCAACGCGAGACGGGATTAAGCCCGCCGCGCCAAATGAACAAAGAATGCCAGCTTGGCCAAGCGCAATCACCAACTCTTCAGATGAAATGCCGTTTGCCATTGCGCCCGCATAGTAAGCGTATTTCACGCCGTGACAGCGACGAAAATCTTCGTCGCCTAGGCTTTGTGTACCAAGAGCAGGAGCAAAGGCGCTAACAGGTTGGCTGTTCGCTGAGCTTGCTGAATCGCCCGATGCAATCTCAGATTTTTGGCTTACGCCTAAACCTTTTTCTGGGTGGTTCACGACGTAACAAGCAAGGCTTAAGTCTTTCAATATTGTCGACATTGCTGCGTTATCAAAGCGAGTTGTGCTCTCTTCGATCTGCCAAGGCCACGGAGATAGCTTTTCGTTATTGATTGTAGTTTGAGTTGTCATAATTATTTCTTTCCTAGATCCGTGTCAGGCTTATGCTTCTTCGATACAAATTGCGATGTCTTTCACTTCGTAAATACGCAGACCATCTTTGCTCAGGTTTGCGTCGCCAACGATGATACGTTTACCGTCTTCGTCTTTAATCGCAGTGATATGTACATCCAGAGACATCTGTTTGTTCAGAGGGTTAATCTGACCACGATATTTCCATTTCACTTCAGATTGGATTTGACCAAACTTCGGATTGCGGAAGCCAGCACCAAGGTCTTTGTTTAGCGCGTAGGTTTGCATCAGTTCGATGATCGCTTCGACACCTAGAGAACCTGGCATTACTGGATCTTGATGGAAGTGGAACTGGAAGAACCAATCGCTTGGGTCAATCGTGCGCTCAGCGTATAGGTAACCTAGGCCGTCTTTACCACCATCGCTGGTGATCTGCACAGTATCGATAAAGTTCAAGCGACCGCCAGCCAATTGGTAGTGCTCTTGCACTTCACCAGTAGCAGAAACAGGTGCATTGAAGTAACGCGTTGTTTTATCTAGTAGGTTGATGTTTACATCCGGCGTGCGGTTGTTATCAACGTGCCAAGGGTGAGTCACTTTACCGTTGTCCAAACCAAGTTGATCTTTCAGTGCTGCGCCCTTGAAGTAACCAAATACCGCCGTACCTTGGTAGAAAGGCACGCCGTCAGTACTCAGTTCGAAGCTGAAGCTCTGTACGATGTTAGTACCCATCATTACCGTTGAAAGCAGACGAGAATCGTTGGTAATCGTTTTGCCACGCAAGTCGACGTTACGCAGCATTTTGCCGCTGCCATCTAGGTTACGGAAAAACAGTTCTTCACCTGGGAAGCCCAGAGTTGTGCCCATGTAGCCTGAGATGAAGCCGTTTGGCTGCAGTGAAATCTCCATCAGTACCGAGTAAGGCATCAAGGTCTGGTGGCTATTTTCATCATAGTACCATGCGTTTTCTGGCACTTCGTATTCTGCAATACACGATGAAGGCTTCTTGAAGTCGCCACGCTTGCCATCAATCTCTACGACACGAGTGGTTAGCTGCAGATCGCCACACGGAGTACGTGGTGGAATCATGCCACGGTAGATAGAGAAGTCAGGGCCGAAACATTTCTCGATATCGCCGGTTGCGAATTCGAACATGTGGTAAGGCGTAAACGGAACCGTATCGGGTGTGCGATTTGGGTAATCTGGAGTCACCGGCGCTTCAACGTGTTGAAGAGGAACGACACCTTTGTTTGGTGCAGTTTCTAGGTCTTCAATTTGAGCCATCAGTGGCGCATTTGCTGAAGCTTGTTGGTTCACTGCTGGCGTATGGCCCAAGCTTTCATTGTCCAAGTTTTCGATAACAGGAGTCGCGACAGCTGTTTCTAAAGAAGGCAGGTAACGAGTACATTCGTCGTCTTCTTTGATCATCACACCCAAGTTTTGGAAATCAACAATCACTTTGCCGTTCAGCAAAATATCGATGTTAGCTTTTGCGTATGGGCGAGGGCTTAGACCAATCTCGGTCACTTCCATGCGGTAAGTCAGTTCTGCCGATTGTGGTAGAACTTGACCACGACAGCGTACTTGTTGAGGCGCATTCTCAAGCGGTTGGAAACGACCATTTTGAACAAGTGTATGCATGCCAAGGTGCATCATGAAAAACTGAAGCAGTTGACCACAACCTTCTGCCATCAAAGATCCTGCCATTACGGAGTCATCTTTGAAGTGGCAAGGGAAGTACCAGTGCTCAGGCTCTAGCTGCTTATGACCTTCAATCAGACCAAGTCCCCATGTGCCGCCTTGTGGTTCAACGCGGCTAACCTTTTCGATCATCATGAACTTCTCTGAGCTGAAGCACAAAGAAGGCTGGTGGCGATTGGATTGGTGAGTTGGACCAAAACACTCTGCAATGTTTGCAGTCAGTAGGTGGCGCAGTTCTTGGTGGTTAAACTGCGTTTTAGGGCAGTGCAACATAGGGTCGAAACGTTGCTTAGTGGCAAGTTTACGAGCCTTGATTTCATCTTCAGTGTGAATCACGCCCTTGCCATCGGCTAGCTCTTCATCAGTGAAGAAGCCCGCACAGCCGTTATCCATTTTCAGGATCATCTTGTCGCCAACGAAACATTCGTAAGAGAAGAAGAACAGTAGTGTGTCGCCATTGCGAGCAAAGCTGTTGATTGAGATGTCGTAACGTAGCGTATCGCCACCACGAGGCAAGTCACCAAGGAAAGTTAATGTGCAATCAAGCAGACGATACACACGTTCGCCCTTGTTTTCGAAGTCAATGCCTAAGTAGCTGATCAGCATTAGGTCGCACTGACCAGATTCTACCGCTACAGCCCAAGGGATTTGACCATCAACAAGGTACGGCGCATCAACTGGGATGTCGTACTCTGTGGTCATGGTGCTTGGCTTGTACTCGTTCACTGTCGCGTTGAGCTTGGTTACGCGAGATACCAATAGGTAGTCTGTGGTTGGTAGGCGAACGCGGCGCGAGTAGCTATCGATGATCGCGTAGTCAGGGCCAAATACGTTAGCGATGTCGCCTTCAGCGTATTCAACCAGATCATCGTAATCCCAGATACATGGCTTACGGATAGGTTTTACTGGTGCTGGCGTCGCAAGTACGTTTACTGGCGCTGACTGAACCTGAGTCGGTTGAGCTTGAACAGGCTGAGCTGATGTTTCGGCTGAGCTATCTAAACCAGACGTAATTGCGTTTAACTGTGCTTTTAATAGCGCATCAGCCATCTGCATGCCTTGGGCACGTGTGTGCAGGAATGCTTTGTGTACCTGTTGAGCCGCTTGCTGGTTTTGAGCAAAAGCTTGGTTTTGGCTTAGATTTTGCGGCTGCTGTGAAGCTGCGTCGATTTGAGACGCGCCATTTTTAGCGGATAGGACATGAGTCATATTGCTGTGGTTACCTGTTAGCTGACTGTGGCGAGTTGGCGCCAGAGTAGGGGATACTGATTTAGGAGTTTCGATGACTGGCTCTATCGCGTTTTGCGCTAATGCATTCTTCTCTAACTCTTTTTGTGCAAGGGCTGCTTGAATGCTTGCTGTCGTTGGAACCGACGCCACTCTTGCTGCTTGTTTACCAGAAGCTTTCTGTTGAATCGTTGCCAAGTTGGTCACTGGGGTTTGGGCAATATGTTGATAGATATCACGACCACCAAGAGTCACTTGCTTAACTAATTGACGTTTAGCATCGCTCGCCAGTTCATTGCTTAAACGAACGGAAAGTGATTGAGATTCAACACTCGATTGGCTTAGTAGCAGCTGTGAACATTGTCCTTCGCTGATGTTGGCAACAATCGCGCTCTTAGAACTGACATTCGGATTCAGAGGTGCAAGGTTCAGGTTGAGCAGACCGTGTAGCAGGCTTGCCATACCAGAAGCAGCAGAGCAATGACCCACACGTTGACTTGCTTGAGTAGTCTTTGTGTTCCCTAAACTTAGAGACGAAAACTGATGAGATGAAGATTCTGGTGCATGGTTAAGCTCAAGCAGAGAAACATCGTTCGAGCTCATACCGACTTGAGTCAGTAACTCATCAACAACGGCGTTGTTATTCTCGCTTGAACCAAAAGCTAAGGCGTTGATGCTGCCGTAAGCCGCATCTTGGTTGCCCGCTACTTGGTTTTCTTCAACAAGAACAATCGCACCTGCACCTTCACCGACATTCCAACTGCCATCTTGCAGCTGTCCGAATTTTGGAGCTAGCGTCACTGGGCTTACGCTGTTCTTCAGAATCACATGTTCTGCACTGCCGCTTAGGTCGACGGCTGCAATCACAACGGCATCCATCGATTCTTGTGACATCAAGTTTTGTGCAACATCAATACAACGAGCAACCGACTGTTCAGCAGCTGAAATCGTAAAGGCAGGGCCATTAAAGTCCCACAATGAAGAGATACGCGAAGCCATGATATTGCCGATGAAACTGGTGTATTGGTTCAGCTTGGCTGCGTCCATCACACTGTCCATCGCGATGGTTTCTAGCGCTTGGTATTCGTCTTGAGTTAGTTCGATACCCATGTTGGCAAAGCTGTCAGCCAATTGGCTATGCAGGTTTACGCGTCCACGGAATTGGTGCATCTCAAGCTCTGTTTCCATCGCAACTAAAACCGCAACCTTTTGGCCTGCAACAAGCTTGGCATCTTTGATGGCTTCGTCTGCAACTTTCATCAGTAGCAACTGCTGAGAGATCAAACGGTCATCTTCATTTGGCGGCACTTTGAAGCGCAGGAAATCGAGATCGAATTGATCGATGTACGCGCCATTTGGAATACCGTGTAAACCAAACTGATTCAGTAGTTCTGGATGTTGGTCTAAGCCTTTCCAGCGCTTCTTAGGCAAGGCTATGAAAGCATCGTTGTTGGTCTCAATCGCAGTGCTTAGCGCGTTGATGCTTTGCAGAGAACCGAAGTGAGACGCTAGACCAGTAATGCTTAAATTAGACGGCTGTAGGCTTGGAGAAACCGATTCTTGAGTCTGGTTTACATGACTCGTGTCTGAATACGCTTCAAGCAGTAAGTGAGCATTACAACCACCGAAACCAAATACCGAAACACCCGCACAGCGCTCTTGGTTGCCCGCTTTACTTGGCCAAGGTTGAACCTGTGTTGGTAGGGTCTGTGAACCAAATAAACCTTCTGGTGAAGACAGTGGCTTGTCCAAATTAATACTTGGCGGAAGTACACCTTCTTTCATCGCAAAGATCATCTTCATGATCCCCGGCATACCTGCCGCAGTCAGTAAATGACCGAGGTTTGACTTCGCAGAGCCAATCAATGGCGGGTTAGAGCCATTCAATTTGTCAGCAAAGAAACGCTCCATTGAGGTTAACTCAACCTTGTCACCTAATGGCGTGCCGGTTGCGTGACACTCAATCACTTCGATGCTTTCTGGTGTTAGGTTTGATGCCTCGTAAGCGCGTTCAAAGGCTTGTACTTGTCCTTTGCTATTTGGGCTTAATACGAACTGGCCACGGCCATCGTTCGACAAGCCAATACCGCTGACGACTGCGTAGATATTGTCGCCATCACGCTCTGCATCAGCCAAACGTTTTAGCACTAAAACACCGGCACCTTCGCCAGCAAACAAGCCTTTACTATTGCTATCAAACGGAACCGACACACCGTGATCAGGGTAAGCGTGGAAGATGGAAAAACCCATGTTGATAAAGAATGGGTCAGCACCGGATACCGCGCCTGCTAACATCATGTCGGCCTTGCCTGTGTTCAAGTAATCACACGCTAACTTCAATGAATACACTGAGCTTGCACATGCCGCATCTAGGCTAAGTTGTACGTTGCCTAAACCTAATGCATCAGCCACTAACTTAGAGGCGTTGTGTGCAGCGGCACCATTGATCGGATTAAGGTCTTGCGCGGTTTCATTGGTTGGTAGCAGCGAAAACTGGTCATTAGCCAATTTAGCTTGTAGTGCCTTTTCGACGACCGAGTGATACATCGGCAGAAACAGGTCGTTCGAGCGTGTTGTTGGGAACGAAAGGGCACCCATGATCACGCCTGTGCGCTCTAAAACATCGGCATTCAGATCAATACCTGCGTCGAATAACGCCTTACGACTCGTGTCCAAAGCCCATAGGAAACTCTGGTCAACACCGTTGAACGATTCTGCTGTTAAGCGGTAGCCATTGCTATCGAAATTGAAGTTTTCGATGTAGCCGCCTTTATCACAATAAAAGCGATCCGACTCACCTTGCACGCCCTGATAGCTTTCAGGTTTAGCACCTAACTTTTCAGCGCTTAATGTGGTGCGAGAATCTTTTTTATCTAGCAAGTTTTGCCAAAAGTCTTTTGGCGTATCCGCTTCTGGGTATTGGTTAGCAATACCGACAATCGCGATCTTATTGCACTTCACTCGCTGTTTGTTCTGAGCTTGATATTGAGATGGCTTCGATTGAGAACTCATACTAGCTCTCCTTGATGATTCACTGCGCTGCCTTGAGACACACCACTTAATTGCTTAGCGGCGGTGATCTGTTGTTCTAGCCCTTGAATAAGTGGCTCGACAGACAGTGGGATTTGATGAGTAATGAGCTGACCAATGCATTTGATGAGCGTGACAACATCGTCACCGCCTTTGGCATTGGAAGCGATTGTGCAATGCTGGTCTGCTACGTTGTCGCTACGATTGATCTTGTCGATCAATGTGCTGGTTTGACGATCGGCACCTACTTCGACAAACAGACGCGCACCTTGTTGACGAGCACTCTGGATCAACGCGGTGAAATCCAGCGTTGAACAGAAAGTATCGGCAATCGAAAGGGCGATGCTATCGCTGTCTATATTGATTGGTGCGCCAGTCGGTAGACCTGCTGCGCTGATAAAGCGGATATGCTTTGGCAATTCGTCGAACAGTGGTTGCGTGTAAAACTCACGCACTTGGCTATGTTGGCTCAATGCTGGTGTGGTGTGCATTGCGGTAACACGATTCGCGGCAATGCCACGTTTACCCAGTTTTTTGAGTAGTGCACGACATGTGCTTTCACAACCTGCTAGCACGCAAGTGTCGCCTTGGATGATAGCGAGATAAGCGCGTGGGAATTCTGGTAACAGAGCCTCAATCGCTTGTGCATCACTGCGAACCACAAAGCTGTTCCATTGGATGCTTTCGTCGCCGTTCAGCTGCCAATCTTGACGCACTGCAGTGAGCTCGCCAGAAATTGCCGTGGTGAAAATAGGGCTAGTTTGAGTCATCTCAATCAGCGCATGTGGGTTCTTCCAAACATTTAAGCTGGCCCACATGGAAGCTTCACCCTTGGAGTAACCCAAAGCGAAATCTGGCTGCACTTTGAATTCATCACATAGCAGTTGTGTTAACAGATAACTACTGCCGACGCCTGCAATTGCCAATTCACTGAGCGACATTTCTTGCGCGTCTTCAGCATAGGTTTTTTCAGCCTGAAGCATCTCCTTCAAGTTACCTTCACGTTCTAAACGAGCAAATAACTGTGGGAAATGGTGGTGAAATTCGCGCAACATACCGGGATAAACCGTGCCAACACCAGGGTAAACAAATGCAACGCCACCTTTACTTTGAGGCTTCGGTGAGAAACAACTGCCCGCTGGCGTTTTGTATTGGCTATTGTCAGCCATTACTTTTGGCAACGCATTTTCTAGCGCTGTGATCTCTTGTATTGCAGCATCAATTGAAGCGGCTTGAATCACGATGTTCGCCCCACCGCCAACATTGTGCTGAACGCTTTGGAAGTGACTTAGGTTTGAATGCATTAAGTTGGCGATAGCAAGTTCGCTGTCAGCCGAATCGCTAATGTAATTAAGCTCATCTTTTAATGTGGCTAGCTGAGAAACCAATTCAGCTAGGTCATTGCCAGAAACCACAAACATCAAACGCTCGCTCGATAGCAAGGGCTTTGGTTCTTGCAAACCGGTCGCTTGAGTCAAGATCAGGCTGGTGGATTTCTGGTTTTCCTCGCTGAAGGTTAACGCAGCAACACGTGCTTTGTTCGGCTCAGTGAACCAGTAATGGTTAGGTAATGAATGGCTCGGCAATGAACGGCTCGATATCGCATTAACCATATTCAACAATTCATCAAACTGCTGCGAAGCAGAGATCGTGGAGTATTGTTGTTGATGGCTTAAATCTGAAGCGGGGCGGCGTGACATCTCAAGAGCAAGTTGAACGCTATCTCCATTATCCAGATCGAGAGTTTCGGCAAAGCCCGCTAAATTCGCGTGTGGGTGAATCTTATTCTGAGCAGCATTCAGCGCACTCAACATCACCAATGATGGAGAGTGAGAATCCAAACAGAGTTTAACAGCAGTGCCTTGATTTACAGTCTCAATCGCATGGCTAAGTGCTTGATTAAAATTGCCATCAACCACAACAGTTATCATGCCTGGGAACGAGGGGAATAAGTCGGCAGAAAGCTCAGCCGCGTTTGCTGGCTGAGCTAAAAGAGCGATGCGCAATGGCATCGCTTTATTAGTAGGAACAGTCACTATGACAATTGCTCCTTTTCTGCGTTCTTATTAGACTCTTTCTTCGAACCTGTTGAGCTAGACTTCGGCAAAAATGCGTCATTTAAGCTCTTGCTGATGGTGACTTTGGCACCTTTCATTACCGCACTTAAACGACCATCTTGGTGGTAAAGCGAGATATCAGCTTGCAGCGAACGAGCCGTGCTTTTTATCACACTTAGCTCTAGCCAACCTTGGTCGCCATTGTGCATCGGTGCGTAACAAACAAACTCACCGATTGCAGACGGTAGGCTTGCCGCGCCGTATTTCAATCGAGCCCATACCAACATGGCTTGCAACAGATAATCTTCAGCAAATGGTTGGCTATCGCCAAAGCCTTGCTTAGGAATAAATGATCCGCAGTCGCTGTTTTCAATCTGAGGCAACTGGCATTGAGCCAATAAGCCTAAGTCGTCAAAGCGTTCGACTGAGGTAATACCTTGCAATCTTGGTCCATGAAACAGAGTGCCGTCACTGTATAGAGCTTGTGCCGTTGTTACAGGTGCTGAAGTGTTGGCCTCAAAGCGTTTTACTGACGCTTGTTGAACATCTTCAGATACTTGTACAGAGGCAACTTGCAACTGAGCTTGATACTGTGGTCGCCCTTGGCAACTGATCACTGCTTTTAGCTGCTCTTTTGATTTAGCATCAGAGGACGGCTTCTTAGTGTCTGCAGACAAGACAAGCGTTAGCTCTTGCACTTCATCAGTATCAAAAATCACACCCTTAAGCAGTTTGTAGTTGTGAACGCTAACGTTCACCCCTAACAGTTGCTCTGTCACTTCACGCATCCATTGGATAGCACACACTGTCGGTAACACTGGGTTACCGGCAATGCAGTGATCTTGAATGAAAGGCAAAGCCTTAGGATCAAGACGACGTGTCACAGTGATGCTTGTATTCAGCGGACTCTTTGCAAGATGCACAGACTCCGCATTAAGCTTTTTTACAGCAGCTTCCTTGTTGTCAGAACCTTGCATGCTCGTACCAACCAGCAGTTGAATGCCAGTTTCGTTCAGCAGTTGAGAACTAAATAGTTCTGCACCTGCTTGAAGAGGAATCACGTACACGCCGCGCTCGGTGAACATACGTTTCAGTGCTGCGTTGACCATGCCACCGTCCCACGGTCCCCAGTTGAAGCTCATCACTTTCGCTTGAGGGTTGCGAGCAGACAGTTGCAGAGCCGCTTTGTTTAGGATTTCGTTAGACATTGAGTAGTCACTTTGGCCTGTGTTTCCGTAGAAACCCGCCGCCGAAGAGAACATAGCAATCAGTTTTAGCTTGCTGCTATCAAGACCACCAAGAACTGCTTCTAATCCGCCCACTTTCGTGCCGTAAACCATGTTCAGTTCATCAAGCGTTTTGTCTTGAATGTGTTTGTCAGCCAGTACACCAGCACCGTGGATAAGACCTGTGATGCCTTCGAAATTTGCCAGCGTTTTCGCTACTGACTCATGGTTCGATACATCTAGGCTTAGGTATTCAGCGCTCGCGCCAATCTCGTTGAAAGCGGCAAGTGCTGCGTTGATTTCAAGGCTGCTCAATACAGGCTTTAGCAAGGCATCAACTTTCTTCGGCGTTGGTTTGTCACCTGTTGCTTGTAGGTGAGCGATAGCCGCTGGTTTTAGCTCTTTCTCTTGCTTGCCTTGTGCCCATTGAGGTAGCTCAGCTGAAGTAATATGCTTACTACGACCTGCAAGAATGAAATGAGATTTGCATTGCTTAGCAAGCGTTAGTGCACATTCAAACGTCACGCCTTTAGCGCCACCCGTCACCAGAACTTTGTCGCTCTTGGTGAGTTGAGCGCCTGTGTTCTTCGTTTGTGCAGCACCTGGTGTTGCAGCAATCAATGTTGAACGACCAGATTCACCGTTTTCCGCATGGCTAAGGCCGATTTCAACCGTGTTGGTATCGATATCGAACAGTTCGCCTGTGATAGCTTCAGCAAGATGACGAGCATCAATCGAAGCGTCAGCATCCAATGCGCGGCAGAATACGTTTGACCATTCATGGCTCAGTGTCTTAGTTAGACCAGACAACGCGGCTTGGTTAAGTTCTGCATTCGCTAATTGCTTAGTATCTAGGTAACCAAAGCCACCATCGATACGGCTTAGTGTGAAGAACACGCTACGACCAGAAACGGCATTCAGTTGGCCATTTAGGTGCTTGGCGAACAAGAACGCAGTGGTTAGCGAAGCTCTTGAGTCTGCATTCAAGTTAACCGCTTGCTCGTTGCTTTGTTTAGCATCAACGATAGCTTGTAGGTGAATGAAGCCAGCAATCACTTTGTTCGACGTTTTAAGGTCTGCTTCGATGTCGTTAATAACCGCAGTCACACCAGCATCATCGATACTGTTGAGTGTGTAGCTTGCGATTTCACTGTTTAAAGGTGATGCGGCAGAAAGAGCACTACGCACTACAGCAACTTGAATGCCGTTAGCGGTCAACTTTTCTGCTAGAACACCGGTGTTGTGACCATCATCTGTGATCACGACACAAGCGTCTTTTGAGAAACAATCGACGAGTTTATCTGCCGCTGGTAGCTTTTTTAGCGCTACCTCATTGTGTGGAGGAAGTTCCGCTGTCGCTGTTTCTGCGATAGGCGTTACTGATTCAGCTTTTGGAGTCGCTACGGGTGCAGCAGCGGATAGCTTGCTTTGCATGTAGGTAACGATTTCACCAAGCGTACGACACTCAGCTAAGTCTTCAGGGTTTAGCTCTGGTAGCGTTGGTAGCTGGTCTTGAACCGTACCTAGAATTTCAACGCGTTTGATTGAGTCGATACCAAGGTCAGCTTCCATGTCCATTGCTAGGTCGAGCATTTCTGCCGGGTAACCTGTTTTGTCGGCAACCACTTCCATCATTGTGGATTGAACATGAGCAGGGTTTAGGTCGTTGCTCGTGCTTTCTGCAACTGCATCTGAAACAGGTGCTGCGTTAGGAGCCTCATTAGCGCCTAGCTTGCTATTCATGTAGTCAACGATTTCGCCAAGAGTACGACACTCAGCCAAGTCTTCAGGGTTCAGCTCTGGCAATGTTGGTAGCTGGTCTTGAACCGTACCAAGGATCTCAACACGTTTGATTGAGTCGATGCCAAGGTCTGCTTCCATGTCCATTGCTAGGTCTAGCATCTCTGTTGGGTAGCCCGTTTTATCCGCGACTACGCTCAACATTGTGCTTTGAACTTGTTCTGCGTTTAAACCGTTTGATACTGCTTGTACTGGTGCAGATGCTTGAGTTGCTACTGGAGCAGACACCGGAAGCTTACTGTTCATATAGTCGACGATCTCGCCTAGAGTACGACACTCAGCGAGATCTTCAGGGTTTAGCTCTGGAAGAGTCGGTAGTTCGTCTTGAACCGTACCTAGAATTTCAACACGCTTGATTGAGTCGATACCAAGGTCAGCTTCCATGTCCATTGCTAGGTCTAGCATTTCAGTTGGGTAGCCCGTCTTCTCTGCTACCACTTCTAACATGGTTTTCTGAACTACAGCTGCATCTAAACCGCTAGCTGCTTGAACTGAAGTTGCTGCAGTTTGAGCGATTACTGGTGCCGAAGTTGGAAGCTTGCTGTTCATGTAAGCAACGATTTCGCCAAGAGTACGGCACTCAGCTAAGTCTTCAGGGTTTAGCTCTGGAAGAGTAGGCAGTTCATCTTGAACCGTACCAAGAATCTCAACACGTTTGATTGAGTCGATGCCAAGGTCTGCTTCCATATCCATTTCTAGATCAAGCATTTCCGTTGGGTAACCTGTCTTCTCAGCAACCACTTCTAGCATGGTTTGTTGAACGACTTTCGCATCAAGACCGTTAGCGGCTTGAACAGGAGCAGTTGCGCTTGGCTGTGCTGACACAGGCGCTGATGCTGGCATCTTGCTGTTCATGCTTTTACTGTTCATGTACTCGACGATTTCGCCAAGAGTACGACACTCAGCTAAATCTTCAGGGTTCAGCTCAGGTAGGTTTGGCATTTCGTCTTGAACGGTACCAAGGATCTCTACGCGCTTGATTGAGTCGATACCAAGGTCTGCTTCCATGTCCATTTCTAGATCAAGCATTTCCGTTGGGTAACCCGTTTTCTCAGCGACCACTTCTAGCATCACTTTTTCAGCATCTGCTGATTGTACTGCTACTGGTGCAGCTACAGGAGCTGGTTGTGCTTTAACTGGTACAGGTTGGGCTGCAACAGGCGCTGCCGCTTGAGCCGCTACTTGCGGTGCAGGAGCTTTCTGAGCTACCGCATTTTGAACAGGTGCTGCTTGTACAGAAGTCGATTGTACTTGAGCTACAGGCTGTTGAACGATAGTTGTTGGAGTCGCTTGAATCGCAGGCTGAGCATTTACAGACGCAACGAAGGTTGGTTGTGCCGTTTGTACTGAACCTTGCGTCAGCATATTAAGTGCAGAGCTGTTGCTGTGCGCTTGCATTTCTAGGTAATGAGCGTGAGCTTTTAGCGTTTCAGCTTGGTGCTGGTGGAACATTTCCATAGAACGCTGTAGGTTCTCAGGAATTGCTACGCCTGCTGTTGCCATTTTCGCTTGCTCAGACATTAGGGTGTTGAACGTGTCACCGTATTGCTGAGGAATCGCCAAGAATTGCTGATGTACTTCTGCTGCTTGTTGTTGAGCATTGAAGAACGATTGCAGTGAAGATTCATCAACTGTTACTTGAGCTGCTGGTTGAATAGTCGCTGGTGCAGGTTGCGCCACTTGAGGCTTCTGAGCTGCTGTTACTACTTGTGCACTTGGTGCAGGAGTAACTGACTGTTGTACATTTGAAGCTTGAGGAGCAGCCACAGGTACTTCAACGATTTCTGTTTTAATCACTTCTTTTTCCACGATTTTCTCGACTTCAACTTTCACTTCAACAATCTCAGTCTTTTCGGTGACGTTGCCCGAAGCCAATGATTGATCCATTTTCTTACGAGTAGCAGGGCTGATGTAGTTGGTTGCATTCAGCTTGATGTTCATTGGTGATGCCTTCGCAGGTTCAGCAATGTCAGCTTGGTAAGGGTCAATGTTGTCTAATGAAACACCTGCCACACACAGTTGAACCGCAGCTAAGCGAAGCTGTTGGTCACTGTCGCCTTTAGGGCTTGGGTTGATGCTGATTGCGTAAAGTTCTTCGTTCTTATCAGCCAATGTTTTTTCAACCAGCTTTTGAAGAATGTTCTTCGGACCGAACTCAACGAATACACGCGCACCAGCTTCATACATCGCTTCAATTTGCTCGCTGAAACGAACCGATTGCAGCATGTGTTGCTTGAACGCTTTCTTGATCGCTTTAGCGTCTTTGCTGTGCAGTTTGCCCGTTGCGTTTGAGTAAAGCGGCAGCGTTGGAGCGCTGAATGAAGCTTTATCAATTGCCGCAGCAAATGGCTTTTGAGCGTGAGCAACAAGTGGTGTGTGGAAAGCACCGGATACTGGTAGAGCAATCGCTTTGAAGCCTTGTTCTGTTAGCGCTTGTGCTGCTTGTTGAACCGTTGCAGTTGGACCTGCAATAACCAGTTGAGTCGGAGCGTTGTAGTTGGCAATGCTCACGCCTTCGAATTGGCTGATGCAGCTTTCAACGGCTGGAAGCTTGTCTGCGTCTAGGATGACCGCAAACATAGTACCGCTGTCGCCTTGTTCTGGTGTCGCCGCCATCGCATCGCCACGAGCGAAAGCTAGCTGGTAGTAATCGTCTTGCGAGATAACACCTGATGCACATAGTGCGCTTAGCTCACCAAAGCTGTGGCCTGCGACCATGTCTGCTTTGAAGCCAGCTTGAGTCATGATGTCGAACTGACCCATAGACACAGTACCAATCGCACTTTGCGCATTGGCCGTATTGGTTAGCACCGCCTCTTGAGCTTTGGTTGCTTCTGGTGTGAAGGTTGGAATTGGGAACAGAATTTGCGACAGAGCCGTTTTCTTGTGTTGACCAAATACCTGATCCGCTTGAGCAAGCTGTTGACGCATTTCAGGGTAATGACAAGCAAGCTCGCGACCCATGTTTAGGTATTGCGAACCTTGACCTGCAAATAGTGCTGCCACTTTACCAGCGCCGTTTTCAGCAATCAGTGCCGACTCACGGTAGCTAGTACCGTTTGGCATCTGCCAATGTGTTTTGGTTTGGCTCTCAAGCATAGAAACCGCTTGAGTCAGTTGCGCTTGAAGGTCTGCTTGGTCAGTCACGACTAAACCAATACGAGCATGCTTAGCGTCAACTTCGCGTAGAGCGTGGTGCTCAGCAAGCGCTTCTAGTTTGAACGCAGCATCTGCAGTTTGAGTTGAAACCTGTTTAAGTTCATTGATCAGTGCTTGACGAGATTCTGCGCTGAATAACAGAGTTTGCGGCACTTGGCGCTGACGGTATTTGTCACCGCGAGCGTGCTCTGGCGTGTACTCTTCTAATACAACGTGGAAGTTAGTGCCACCAAAACCAAATGAGCTGATGCCTGCACGGCGTGGTGTGCCGTCGACACGTTTCATCCAAGGACGCGTTTGTGTGTTTAGGTAGAACGGTGAGTTCTCGATATCCAACTTAGGATTCGGAGCCGATACGTTGATCGTTGGCGGCAGTACTTTGTGGTGCAGTGCTAATGCAGCTTTAATTAGGCCGGCAGTACCCGCAGTTGATTTAGTGTGACCAATTTGAGATTTCACAGAGCCTAACGCAATGTGTTGCTTCTCTTCATTGTTCTCACTGAATACCGAGTTTAGGCCACCAAATTCAGCAACATCACCTGCTGCTGTACCTGTGCCGTGCGCTTCTAAAAGGCCAAGCGTGTGCGGTGCGAAACCAGCATCATCGTAAGCGCGTTTTAGTGCTTTTGCTTGTCCTTCAGGGCGGGGCGCGTAGATACTCTTGAACTTACCGTCCGAAGAAGAACCAACACCTTTAATCACTGAGTAGATTCTGTCGCCATCGCGCTCAGCATCTTCAAGACGCTTAAGAGCAACCATGCCGATGCCTTCACCAATCATCATCCCTTTTGAGTCGATGTCGAAAGGTTGAATGGTTTCATTGGTGGTAAATGCAGGTGTTTTAGAGAAACTCATGTACATGGTTGGCGAGTTATCAGTACACACACCACCTGTGATCATCATTTCGCTGCGGCCTTCAACCAGCTCGCTCAGTGCCATGCGCATTGCGGCTAGAGAACCTGCACACGCAGCATCTACCACACAGTTGATGCCACCAAGGTCAAAGCGGTTAGCAATACGACCTGAAATTACGTTACCTAATGAACCAGGGAATGAGTTCTCTTCCCAGTGGATGTATTGGTCTTGGAACTTTTTGATCAGCATTTCGCTGTCGTCGTCGCTGATACCACTGCTCTTGAATACTTTTTTCAAAACAGGGTATTGAAGACGTGCATTTAGGCTTTGAGCGATCTTTTGACCACCACCAACACCCAGCGTGATACCGATCTTATCGCGATCGTAGCCTTCAGGCAGCTTGGCATCTTCAAGTACTTCTTTTGCAACGATCAGAGAAAGCAGCTGTGAAGTGTCTGTCAGTTCTAGGATATTTGGCGGAAGACCGAACTCCATAGGGTTGAAGTCTACTTCTGGGATGAAACCACCGCGCTTACAGTAGGATTTGTCTGGCGTAGTACGATCTGAGTCGTAGTAATCTTCTGGACGCCAGTGCGTATCTGGTACTTCAGTAATCGCATCGATCTTTTCGCTGATAAGATCCCAAAATTTATTCAGGTAGCGAGAGTTTGCAAACATGCTCGCCATACCAACGATAGCGACAGGCATATCTTTAAGGCGTTTATTCAATCGAGAATCGTCGACTGATTCCGGTGTATTTGTCTCGGGTTGGCTCATTATGAGTCTCCACTAGAAATCACAGAAAGTGATGTCGTGTTTTGAGGCTGCGCTTTTAAAGCTATAGAAAGAAAATCTGAAACAGACTTAGGGAAGCGCAGCTGAAAATTCAGGTTGCTGAGTGGCGGCAACCAGATAGAAATTAGTTTTTCGAAGTGCGTTGACTTACGAGTGTGGGGGAGGTGTTTCATGCGCGACGGTGGCATTCAAATGTTGAGGCGATGTCCATTAAAATCCTGTTCAAAGTCTGACTAAACGACAAGTCGGTATCCGCAAAGAAAACGTGTGAATTTGTTTAATGGTTGAGCAGGCTACCCGAGGTGAGTGGTCGATACAATGCTCCCAGAGGCCACTATGATCTGTTCAGACCAGATGAATTTGGCATGGTTTTGATTTTTGTATTTTTAATTTAATTAACTTATTGATAATTAATGGGTATGGGTTGTTTTTTAGTGTTTTTACTCTATATTTGGAGTTGGTGAGATCTATGTCATATTTTTGTAAGTAACATTTAATGGATGCCTCTTGTGTAAGGCTAAGTGTGATCTGTGTTTTAATTTGTTATTATTTGAAAAATTAGTTTTAAGTCCTCATATGAAGGGGGTTTCCCTCCCGTATTCTCTAGGTTCCACTTAATTCATAGCTGAGTTAAATTTGTTCGATTGGATTGTTCCAATCGTGTTTTGAAGAGTGATTTATAGAAGTGAGTTCGAGTTAAATGAAAACTCCCGTTGTTGATTTGTGGCTATGTTCTCTGAGTAACTTAAATGACCAGCCAGACATTGTATCTCAGCTCAAAAAGAGACTGACGGTCGACGAGATAGCCAAAGTTGAACGCTATCGAATGCCTTCATCTCAAATTCAGGCCCTGTATGTTAGAAACTACCTAAGAAAGGTGCTGTCTAGCTATTCTGATTTGATGCCTGAAGCGTGGCGCTTAGAATATGGTGAGAAAGGGAAGCCAAGATTAATTGAGAAACAACAAATAGAAACCGGCCTGAATTTCAATATCAGTCATAGCAAAGAACATTTGTTAATCGCAGTTTGCCAGAGAGAAGGTAAGCAAGTTCAGCTAGGTGTTGATATTGAACATGCCAGAAGCTCGACCAATATCGACTCGATCATGAAACACTACTTTTCAGATACGGAATTGACAGATTTACTTGAGCTCAACAAAGAAGAACAGAGAGAGCGTTTTTTCGATCTTTGGGCGCTGAAGGAGTCGTATATCAAAGCGACGGGCAAGGGGCTAGCCACATCGTTGCGAAGCTTTTCGTTCGATTTCTCCAATCTGACGGAGCAAACATTGCCAATTCACTCTTCGGATTTTCAACCAAACTTGCAGGATGAAATTAGATTGCATGGTGAAATCAGCATATACAGTGGAGTTGGGTTGGATGTTACTGAGCAAACCGATAGTTCTACAAGTTGGCAATGTTGCTTGGGCCGATTAGATGACCAATATCGCTTTGCGGTGACTCTTGGTGGAAATTTGTTACCCATGCAGATAGAGATGAGAACCTTTTCGTCGTCTCATCTCTTCTAATCTAGTTTGGTGAGATGAAGTTAGCTCGACTCTCCAAGCATCGCTTTTAATACTTCAGCAGGCACGGGCTGCAGTTGCTTATCTTTATCAAGACAGACCATTTCAATATCACCAATCACGGCAGGCTTAGTAGCATCTTTACGCCAAACCTCTTGTCGCCATAACGTTTTGTATTTTCCATCGAGTTCAAAAGAGGTTCGGATGTCGCAGATCTCAGCGAACTCAACCCCATCTTGAAAAGTCATGTTGGCTTTATACACCGCAAAACCTAGTCCGTGCTCATTCCACAATTCAGCCAGTTTATCGCTACCCAAGACATGCTCGCGCGCACGCTCGAAGTATTTAAGAAAGTTAGGGTGATAAACCACACCAGAGTGATCGGTATCTTCATAGTAAATTTGTACTGGGTGATGGTAGATCTGGCTCATTGATATCAACTCTTATTAAGTAGCGTTGTAGTAAATCTGACTAAGTTGTGCAGCACTCTACAGGATAGGTAGAAATTACTTCAAGGTATCATCGACTATCGAGCTTTTGGTCAGACCTCATTCGGCCGTATCCATTAGTGATGCGTTGGTCAACTCCCACCCATTTACAAATATTCTATGTGTCATTTCCCACCCATTGATTTTTGCAGCGAGTTGGTGATTGCAGCAGGCAGATATCATGAAGCCTTATAGTTAAAGGGTTGTTAATGATTTGTGTCAATGTGGCGCGCTAATTGCCTTAGTGAAAGCACGCAGTTCCCATTGAAGGGCTGTTTTGTTTACTAAGGAGAATAATAATGTTTAAGCCTCTTACCCTGCTGTCTGTCTCTGCTCTGGCGCTCACAAGTTTTAATGCTGCTGCAAACTGTGATCCAGGTGAAATCGTGATTAAATTCAGTCATGTAACCAATACCGATAAGCACCCGAAAGGCATTGCCGCTTCTTTACTGGAAGAGCGAGTAAACACGGAAATGAATGGCAAAGCTTGTATGCAAGTTTTCCCTAACTCAACACTTTACGATGATAATAAGGTACTGGAAGCCCTGTTAAATGGTGATGTTCAAATGGCGGCGCCATCGTTGTCTAAATTTGAGAAGTTCACTAAGAAATACCGCATTTTTGACCTTCCTTTCCTATTTGAAGACGTAGAAGCCGTTGACCGTTTCCAAAACTCAGAATCTGGCGAAAAACTGAAGAATGCGATGAAGCGTCGTGGCCTTCAAGGTCTAGCGTTTTGGCACAATGGCATGAAACAGATGTCAGCAAACAAACCTCTTATCAATCCTGAAGACGCGGAAGGTTTGAAATTCCGTGTTCAAGCATCAGACGTATTGGTGGCTCAGTTTGAACAACTGGGTGCTAACCCACAGAAGATGTCTTTCAAAGAAGTATACGGTGGCCTACAAACTAAGGTTATCGATGGCCAAGAGAACACATGGTCAAACATCTACGGTAAGAAGTTCTTTGAAGTACAAGACGGCGTGACAGAAACTAACCACGGTATTCTTGATTACCTGGTAGTAACGTCGAACGACTTCTGGAAAGACCTACCTGAAGATGTACGTACGCAACTTGGCACAATCGTTCAAGAAGTGTCTGAGACTCGTAACGCAGAATCTTCAAAAGTTAACCTAGCGAACAAAAACAACATCATCGAAGCGGGTGGTGAGGTTCGTACGCTTACGCCTGAACAGCGTGAAGCATGGGTAACTGCACTTCAACCAGTATGGAAGAAGTTTGAAAAAGACATCGGTTCAGACCTTATCGATGCAGCGTTAGCTTCAAACCAATAACACCGCTAAGGGAGTGGCGTGCATTTCGCCACTCCTTATTAAAATAACTATAAGCGGAGTCAATTATGGATAATCCTCAAATGGAACAACCAAATTCTAGCGAACCAGCACTGGAAACCTCTTTTTTTCCCAAAGTCGGAAGAGTTACGGATGTGATTGAAGAGTCATTAATCGCATTTTTCCTTGGCGCAATGACGCTACTTACTTTTGCCAATGTGGTATTTCGATACGCATTCAATGGTAATATCTTATGGGCACTAGAACTGACGGTGTTCATGTTCGCTTGGATGGTGTTAGTGGGCGCATCTTATGGCGTTAAAAAACATTTCCACATTGGTGTTGATGTGATCATCAACCTTGCCCCAGAAAAGCTACGCAAAGTGTATGCGTTAATCGCCGTCACAAGCTGCCTAGCATTCTCAATCTTACTTCTTATAGGTTCTTGGAATTACTGGTACCCGTTCGCGACTGAGCGCGCTTGGTACGAGACCGATGATATTCCAATGCCAGAGATGCTTCAGTTCCTTGCCGACTGGATGAATGAAGGCGAGCGATACGAGAAACTGCCACGTTTTATTCCTTACATGGCACTGCCTATTGGTATGGCAATGCTGACGTTCCGTTTTGCCCAAGTTGCTTACCAAGTAGTAACAGGCAAGCTTGACCGCATGATAGCGGGGCATGAAGCCGAAGAAGAGCTGGATGCATTGAAAGCTGATGTGTTAGCGGGTTCTGATGAAGACGCGACAGCGGTATTGGATGCGACTAAGCAAAACAAGGCGAACGAGTCGGGTACAAAATCTAACGGTAAGGAAGACTAATCATGGCAATGTTATTTCTATTTTTGATGGTAATTGCTTTCATGTTGGTCGGTGTGCCAATTGCGATTTCCCTCGGTTTATCAAGCGTCATATTCTTATTGATGCATTCAGATGCTTCTTTGGCATCCGTTGCACAAACGCTGTTTAATGCATTTGCAGGTCACTACACACTCTTAGCGATTCCTTTCTTTATTTTGGCCTCTAGTTTTATGTCTACTGGTGGTGTGGCGAAACGTATTATCCGTTTTGCTATTGCAATGGTGGGTTGGTTCCGCGGCGGTTTAGCAATGGCATCGGTTGTGGCGTGTATGATGTTCGCAGCGTTATCTGGGTCGTCTCCAGCAACGGTAGTGGCAATCGGTAGTATTGTTATCGCGGGTATGATCAAAAACGGCTACACAAAAGAGTTCGCGGCAGGGGTTATCTGTAACGCGGGTACTTTGGGTATCTTGATTCCACCATCCATCGTTATGGTGGTTTACGCTGCGGCGACGGATGTATCTGTCGGTCGTATGTTCTTAGGCGGCGTGATTCCTGGCCTGTTGGCGGGTGTGATGTTGATGATAGCTATCTACATTGCAGCACGTATCAAGAAAATTCCTGCACAGCCATTTGTGGGCTGGGGTGAGATGTTCGCAGCCGCGAAGGATGCGAGCTGGGGCTTGTTGCTGATTGTTATCATTTTAGGTGGTATCTACGGCGGTATCTTTACTCCGACAGAAGCGGCTGCTGTTGCAGCGGTTTATGCGTTCTTCATTGCCAACTTTATCTATAAAGATATGGGGCCGTTTGCGGACAAGAAAAATACAAAGCCTGCTTTGGTGAAAGTGTTCCAAACGTTTTTCCATAAAGACACCAAAGACACGCTCTATGATGCGGGTAAGCTGACCATCATGTTGTTGTTTATCATTGCCAATGCTCTGATTCTTAAGCATGTACTGACAGAAGAACGTATTCCTCAGATGATCACGGAATCTATGTTGTCTGCAGGTTTAGGTCCAATCACCTTCTTGATTGTGGTGAACGTTCTACTCTTGATTGGTGGGCAGTTCATGGAGCCATCAGGTTTGCTGATCATCGTTGCTCCGTTGGTATTCCCAATTGCAATTGCACTGGGCATCGACCCAATTCACCTAGGTATCATGATGGTGGTGAACATGGAGATAGGGATGATAACACCGCCTGTGGGGCTCAACTTGTTTGTGACCGCAGGGGTCGCGAAGATGTCGATGATGAACGTAGTAAAAGCCGCACTGCCATGGGTTGGCGTGATGTTCTTATTCCTGATTATCGTAACCTACGTACCTTGGGTATCAACATGGTTACCGACTACCTTGATGGGGCCGGAGATCATCACGAAATAGAGAGTGAAATCATAGCGAAGTGATGGGGAGGGCTAAACCTCCTCATCAATGATTTTTCCATATCGAGAGCCAGAATCAATCGGCTCATACAGCGCTCTTTTTGCCTCTAATTCTGGCGTGTCTAAGTTGACATGATTGTCAGTGTAAAAAATACCGTCAATTTCAAACGTATCGGTGATCGAGGGAACTTTTGTTTTCTCGCCCATAATGACCTCCTTACCACCTTGGTTGCATAACATCCTGTTGTGAAATAAGTATAGGTGATCTTGCTCCCAAATTTAATTTAGTTTTCGCTCTGTCGGTATGACTCTTTAACTAGTTGGTGTTTTTGCATTTTATCGTAGAGGGTTTTTCGTGGAAGTTGCAGTCTATCCATAGTCTCTTTTATGCTGCCATTACACTCAATAAGCGCTTGTTTTAACGTGTTTTTCTCAAAGTCAGACACCAGTTCTGCCAAAGACAGTTCTTGAGTGACTTGATTGGTGTTGTCTGATAAGTGAGAAAGCTTACCTAAAAGTACAAACCGCTCAGCTGTATTACGCAATTCTCGTACATTTCCCGGCCAATCATGGGCTAAAAGCGCGTGCAGCTCCTTTTGTGGAAGTGCTGGTGCTGTCTTGCCATAACGTGCAGCAGCGACCAGTAAGAAGTGATGGAAGAGTGCAGGGATGTCTTCTTGACGGCTTCTTAACGGCGGTAAATCTAGGGTCACAACGTTGAGTCGATAATAGAGGTCTTGGCGGAAAACGCCTTCTTCAGCCGCCTTCTTTAGGTCAACTTTGGTTGCGGCGATTACTCGAATATCGAGAGGCACTAAACCGTTTGAGCCAACCCTTTCAATAACGCGCTCTTGTAAGACGCGCAACAGGCGAATTTGTGCCTGCATAGGCATGGACTCAATTTCATCTAAGAATAGAGTTCCGCCTTGAGCAAATTCAAATTTACCCACTCGCTTGCTTTCTGCGCCAGTGAACGCACCTTTCTCATGACCATACAGTTCACTCTCTATCAGGTTTTCCGGTACCGCACCGCAATTGACGGCGACGAAGTTTTGTTCTCGCCGGCTGCTTTGTTCATGTAGAGAGCGTGCGACTAACTCTTTGCCTGTGCCAGTTTCACCAAAGAGTAAAATGTCAGCGTTAGTATCTGCCACATGAGTGATGATAGAACGCAGGTCGGTCATTGATTGCGTGTCACCAATGATTCTCGGCCCAAGCGCTTTACTGGCCTTTAAAGAGCGCTTCAATTCAAGATTCTCGAGTGTGAGTTGACGTTTTTCTATTGCTCGTTTGGTGGTTTCGATTAAACGTTCATTGGCGAACGGCTTTTCGATGAAGTCATAGGCGCCATCTTGGATCGCTTGTACAGCCATCGAAATATCGCCGTGACCAGTAATCATAATCACGGGGATCTCTTTGTCTTTGTGCATCACGGTGTTGAGCAGATCATGCCCGGAAAGGCCCGGTAGACAGATATCAGTGATGATGACGTGAGGTAAGCCGTTCTCTTGAATCGCGAGCAGAGCAGACTCCGCATCGGGAAAGAATTCGGCATCAATATCGGCGAGCTCAAAGCTCTGTTCAATAGCCATTCTCAGATCGGATTCATCATCAATGAAATAGACGTGACACATAGTTATTCCTTTAATCTTTTATTTTTATTGTTGGTGAAGGTGTACTGGTTTGCTTAGCGACTAATCTGATTCTTTTGTTGGAACTATGGGTAACTCAATACTAAATCGAGCACCACCTTGTGGGCTGTGATCGGTAACTAGCTTGCCATTTATTCCGCTGATTATTTGTTGAGAAATCGATAGCCCAAGTCCAAGTCCATTTTTCTTGGTGGTATGGAAGGGTTCAAAAAAATTTCCGTTAGAAGGGGAGGTGAAGCCTGGGCCATTGTCATCGACATGAATCAGCAAGGTCTTGGCTTGTTGATGGTCGGGCTTCCTAATCTCTAACAGAATAGCTAATTGTTTGTCGTCTTGTTGTTCCATCGCCTGAATCGCGTTAGTCAGCAGGTTAATGATCACTTGCTCCAGTTGAATGGCGTTGGCGAGCACGCAAGCATCAAAGGTTTCAGGGAGTTCGTTGACCTTAACTCGTTCACTCTTGAGTTGTGGCCTCATCAGTTCTTTTGACGAGTGCAATACTGGCAGTATTTGTAACGTGTGCAGCTCTTCCGCAGTGGATTTCTTTGCAAAGGAACGAAGCTGGTGGCTTATCTTAGCCATACGGTCAGTGAGCGCCGAGATTCGCGATAGGTTGTCATCGACACGCTCGGTTTTTTCTTTGGCAAGAAACAGTCGGCCATTGTCGGCATAGCTGCGAATCGCAGCAAGCGGGTTATTCAGTTCATGGCTGATGCTTGCTGACATTTGCCCCAACACTGCCAGTTTTGCGGCTTGGATGAGTTCGTCTTGTGTCTGCCTCAGTACATGTTCGGTTTCGATTCGGTGCTTAATCTCGACATGCAACTCTGATGTTCGTTCAAGCACTTGAAATTCTAGCTTTTGCTTGGCTTCGGATTGCAGTCTGTCTATCTGAGCTCGTCTTTGTTGTCGATGGTGATTGAGTTGCATCGTTAGATAAATAATCGCAAAAATAAGGCTCAAAACCACAAGGTAAGCAACCAAGTCCCACCAAACTAAGTGAGTTGGTGAAAATACTCGTATGGTGAGTTTTGGCTCGGCTAGGAAGCGTGAGGAGCTAAAGAACTGCTCTTGGACAAGTTTGTGGGGAGACTCAATATTACTAGTAGCGCTCTCTAAGTCACCCGAGAAGTGCAGGTTTTCTATTTCTGTATCGAGATACTGCCTGCTTTCTTGAATTCGAGTGTGTTGTTCGTCGCTTAGTGGTTGAAGGCTTTTGAACAGCCACTCAGGATTACTCGACATAAATACGATCTGGTCTTTATCGTCAGCAACAAAAAAACTCTGTTTGCCTTTCCAACTTGCTTCAATCAGCGATAAATCCATCTTTACGACAATGACGCCAATAATCTCGGCGGCATAGGAGACCGGGTAAGAATAATAATAGCCTCGTTTCCCAGAGGTTGAACCTAGCGCAAAGTATTGATTTTCATTGCCAAGAATCGCTTCTTGAAAGTAGGGACGGAAAGCAAAATTTCGACGAATAAAAGAACGGGGTAGATTCCAGTTACTGGCTGCTATGGTGGTGCCAATGCTATCTAACAGATAGGTGTCCGATGCTTGAATCACCGAATTTACGTGTTCTAGGTAGCGATTGGTGAGTTCGATTTGCGCAGAGTTACTTGGAGAGTGAAGAGCATCGACCAACTCTTTGTCTTTTGAAAGCAGCTCGGGAATGTGCGCGAACTTGTCGAGTTGGCTTGAAATATGAACCGAAAATCGGTCTAGTTTAGATTGATGATCATTTAACAAACTTTCATGGCTTGTGTTCCACACCCAATGACCGCCGAACACCATTAGTAAACTGTATGTGGCCATTAATAGGATTGGGATTCTCAAAGCTTGAAACATGAAGGCTCTCCGCTCATTTCTTTGGTAAATAATCAAGCCTGTCTTCTCTCGTTTATGGTAGCAAATAGCGGTAGTGTTTGCTGAAAGTAGACAGTCGCCAGATGGATGTAGGTTAAGGGTTTGTAACGGGGATTGTTGAAAAAGTTATCGACTCTGAGGGGTAAAACAAGAGCAAGATCTCTTTTTAAGGTTTTTAGCAAAAAAAGCCCTCGATTCCCTTGAAAAAGTCGCTATTGTCCCCATTTCTGTTGTGCTAAGTGATGATTTGATCGTTTTTGTATCATTTAGTTGGACGAATTTAGAGCATTCATCATCATGCAGAGGTGAACGGCTCGACAGAGATTAAACAGATCGCTAGAATGTCGCGTCTAAAATTTCTGTCCTGAGGCTAATCGGAGATACCTTTCTTGTTTTCGAAAACAAGCTTTATTGCGTTTTAATCGACGCGTGAAGAACGAAGATATCGCTGATTAGTCTGGTGTTTGGTTGAATAATCAATTCAGACATCAATGCTCGATTTTAAATTAGGTGTTCGGATAGAGCACTACACAAGGATGCAGCCAACAACGTCGGCTTTTGAATTAAAGCTAAGTTACGGCTCATATGCTCAGATTACTGAGCCAGTTTTGAGGTTTATATAATGCAAGTTACTGTTGAAACGCTAGAAGGCCTAGAGCGCCGTCTTAATATTACTGTTCCTGCTGCTAACATCGAAGATGCAGTTACAGCTGAACTACGCAACATCGCGAAAAACCGTCGTTTCGATGGCTTCCGTAAAGGCAAAGTGCCAATGAAGATGGTTGCTAAAATGTACGGCAAAGCAGTACGTCAAGACGTGATGGGCGAAGTAATGCAACGTCACTTCATCGAAGCGATCGTTAAAGAGAAAATCAACCCAGCTGGCGCACCTACTTTCGCACCAGTTGAAAACAACGAAGGCGCTGACCTAGTATTCAACGCAACTTTTGAAGTTTACCCAGAAGTTGAACTGAAAGGTCTAGAAAACATCACTGTTGAGAAACCAGCAGTAGAAGTTAAAGAAGCTGACGTTGAAGAGATGATCGAAACTCTACGTAAGCAACAAGCAACTTGGACTGAAGTTGAAGCTGCTGCTGACGCTGGTTCTCGTGCAACTATCGACTTCGTTGGTTCTATCGACGGTGAAGAGTTCGAAGGCGGTAAAGCTGAGAACTTCCCACTAGAGATGGGTGCTGGTCGCATGATCCCTGGTTTTGAAGACGGTATCGTTGGTAAAACAGCAGGTATGGAATTCGAAATCGAAGTAAACTTCCCAGAAGATTACCACGCTGAAAACCTAAAAGGTAAAGCTGCTAAGTTCTCTATCAAGCTGAACAAAGTTGAAGCTCGTGAGCTTCCAGAACTAAACGAAGAATTCGTTTCTAAGTTCGGCGCAGCTGAAGGCGTTGAAGGCCTTAAAGCTGAAGTTCGTAAGAACATGGAGCGTGAGCTTAAGCAAGCAGTTAAGAACCGCATCAAAGAGCAAGCAATCGACGGTCTAGTTAACGAAAACAACATCGACGTACCTTCTGCTCTAATCGATCAAGAGATCGGTGTTCTACGTCAACAAGCTGCTCAACGTTTCGGTGGTAACACTGAAGCTGCTGACCAACTTCCACGTGAGCTGTTCGAAGAGCAAGCTAAACGTCGTGTAGTTGTAGGTCTTCTTCTTGGTGAAGTAATCAAGACTGAAGAGCTAAAAGCTGATGACGAGAAAGTTAAAGCTATCATCGAAGAGATGGCTACAGCATACGAAGATCCAACAGAAGTTATTGCTTACTACGAGCAAAACGAGCAAATGATGAACAACATGCGCAATGTTGCTCTAGAAGAGCAAGCTATTGATGCAATCATCGCTAAAGCTCAAGTTTCTGATAAAGAAGTTAGCTTCAACGAGCTAATGAATCAGCAACCTGCTTAATATAGTAATATCTGACGTAGAAGGTTGACGTACGGTCAACAATTCTGCTAACAATGGTCCGTATGATTTAATCATTCGGGCCATTTATTTTAGGGACATAAGAATATGAGCTACCAAGAAAAAAATACAATGCCATCGATTATGGACGCACTAGTTCCTATGGTGGTTGAACAGACTTCCCGTGGTGAACGTTCTTACGATATTTATTCTCGTCTATTAAAAGAACGTATCATTTTCTTAACAGGTCAAGTGGAAGACCACATGGCAAATCTTGTCGTGGCTCAACTGCTTTTCTTGGAATCAGAAAACCCAGACAAAGATATCTACCTTTACATCAACTCACCTGGCGGTAGCGTAACAGCGGGCATGTCTATCTATGACACAATGCAGTTCATCAAGCCAAACGTGAGCACAGTATGTATGGGTCAAGCTTGCTCTATGGGTGCATTCTTACTAGCGGGTGGTACTCCGGGTAAGCGTCACGTGCTTCCAAACTCACGTGTAATGATTCACCAGCCACTTGGCGGCTTCCAAGGCCAAGCGTCTGATATTCAAATTCACGCGCAAGAGATCCTAACGATCAAGCAAAAGCTAAACAAACTATTGGCAGAGCACACAGGTCAGCCTCTAGAGGTTGTTGAGCGTGATACAGATCGTGACAATTTCATGTCTGCTGATCAGGCTGTAGAATACGGTTTGGTGGATTCAGTTCTTAATCACCGCGGTCAATAATTGCAGGGCAATTGTTTAACGCAAAGTGATTCAAATTGATATACACTCAAACATAGAGAGTAAAGGCTAAGAGGTTAGCGAATGACAGATAAAAGCAAAGAGGGTGGTAGCGGTAAATTGCTTTACTGCTCTTTCTGTGGCAAAAGCCAGCACGAAGTTCGCAAGTTAATCGCAGGTCCTTCTGTTTACATTTGTGATGAATGTGTCGATCTTTGTAACGACATTATTCGTGAAGAAATTAAAGATGTTCTTCCAAAGAAAGAATCGGAATCGCTGCCAACGCCGCGTGAGATTCGTGAGCATCTTGACGACTATGTAATCGGTCAAGAATACGCGAAAAAAGTGCTAGCAGTTGCAGTATATAACCACTACAAGCGTTTACGTAATGGTGATACGACGGCTGAAGGCGTAGAGCTAGGTAAGAGTAACATTCTTCTTATCGGTCCTACTGGTAGTGGTAAAACCCTACTGGCTGAAACACTGGCTCGTTTCCTAGACGTTCCTTTCACAATGGCAGATGCAACAACACTAACCGAAGCGGGTTATGTGGGCGAAGATGTTGAAAACATCATCCAGAAGTTGCTTCAGAAATGTGATTACGACGTAGCGAAAGCGGAACGCGGCATTGTTTACATCGATGAAATCGATAAGATTTCTCGTAAAGCTGAAAACCCATCGATCACGCGTGACGTGTCTGGTGAAGGTGTACAGCAAGCTCTATTAAAACTTGTTGAAGGTACAGTGGCTTCAGTTCCACCTCAAGGTGGTCGTAAGCATCCACAGCAAGAGTTCTTGCAAGTGGACACGTCTAAGATCCTATTTATCTGTGGTGGTGCGTTTGCCGGCCTAGATAAAGTGATTGAGCAACGTGTAGAAACAGGTTCAGGTATCGGCTTTGGCGCAGAAGTGCGTTCAAAAGACGAAACCAAAACTATCGGTGAACTGTTCACTCAAGTAGAACCTGAAGATCTAGTGAAGTATGGTTTGATTCCAGAATTCATTGGTCGTCTACCTGTTACAACAACACTGACAGAGCTTGATGAAGAAGCGCTAATCCAAATCCTTTGTGAGCCAAAGAATGCACTGACAAAACAGTACGCTGCATTATTTGAACTTGAGGATACAGAGTTAGAATTCCGTGAAGACGCCCTACGCGCAATTGCGAAGAAAGCAATGAACCGTAAAACGGGTGCTCGTGGTCTACGCTCTATCTTGGAAGGTGTTCTACTAGAAACTATGTACGAACTGCCATCTTCAACTGATGTAAGCAAGGTTGTGATTGATGAGTCGGTAATTAATGGTGAGTCAGAACCACTATTGATTTACAGTAACTCAGATAACCAAGCAGCTGTTGCAGAGTAGGTCTTTTTAAGACTACACACTCAAATTGAAAAAGGAGGTAAGCAATTACCTCCTTTTTTTTATTCTTCCATTGAATCCAGTCGTTTAAGCCCCATATACTGCTTTATAAGTTAAAGCGGAAGAGAGAAATATATGAACTTGGAACGTTCCGAGCGTATCGAAATCCCCGTGCTACCTCTACGTGATGTAGTGGTTTACCCACACATGGTTATTCCATTGTTTGTTGGTCGTGAAAAATCGATTACTTGCCTTGAATCGGCAATGGAAGCTAACAAACAAGTACTACTTGTAGCGCAGAAAGAAGCGGACACTGATGAGCCTTCAATCGACGACCTATTTAACGTAGGTACAGTCGCTACTATTCTTCAGTTGCTAAAGCTGCCAGATGGTACCGTAAAAGTACTTGTCGAAGGTCAGCAGCGTGCAAAAATTCACCAGTTCAAAGAGAGTGAGTTTTTCTTAGCGGATGCCGAATACGTTGTAACCTCAGAACTTGACGAAAAAGAACAAGAAGTGGTTGTTCGCAGTGCGATCAATCAATTCGAGGGCTTTATTAAGCTGAACAAAAAGATTCCACCAGAGGTTCTAACCTCGCTGAACGGTATTGATGAGGCTGCTCGCCTTGCTGATACGATTGCTGCGCACATGCCACTTAAACTGGTAGATAAGCAGCACGTTCTAGAAATTTCAGATGTGACGGAACGCCTGGAATTCTTGATGGGCCAAATGGAGTCAGAAATTGATATCCTGCAAGTTGAAAAACGCATCCGTGGCCGCGTTAAGAAACAGATGGAAAAGTCTCAGCGTGAGTACTATCTGAATGAGCAAATGAAAGCGATTCAGAAAGAACTGGGCGAGATGGACGACGCGCCTGATGAATTCGAGACTCTGAAGAAGAAGATCGAAGATTCTAAGATGCCTCAAGAAGCTCGTGAAAAAACTGAGCAAGAACTGCAAAAACTGAAAATGATGTCGCCAATGTCTGCTGAAGCAACAGTAGTACGTAGTTACATTGATTGGATGGTAGGCGTTCCTTGGGCTAAGCGTTCAAAAGTTAAAAAGAATTTAGCGAAAGCGGAAGAGATCTTAAACGAAGATCACTACGGCTTAGAACGTGTTAAAGAACGTATTCTCGAATACTTGGCAGTACAAAACCGTATCAACAAACTAAAAGGTCCAATCCTTTGTCTTGTTGGTCCTCCTGGTGTTGGTAAAACTTCACTAGGCCGTTCGATTGCCGCGGCAACGGGTCGTAAGTACACACGTATGGCGCTAGGCGGCGTTCGTGATGAAGCTGAGATTCGTGGTCACCGTCGTACGTACATCGGTTCACTTCCGGGTAAATTAATCCAGAAGATGTCTAAAGTTGGTGTTAAGAACCCACTGTTCCTATTAGATGAAATCGATAAGATGTCTTCTGATATGCGTGGCGACCCATCTTCTGCGCTTCTAGAAGTACTAGACCCTGAGCAAAACAACGCATTTAACGATCACTACCTAGAAGTCGATTACGATTTATCTGATGTGATGTTTGTTGCAACGTCTAACTCGATGGATATTCCGGGCCCACTATTGGACCGTATGGAAGTGATTCGCCTGTCGGGTTACACAGAAGATGAAAAGCTGAACATTGCTAAGAGCCACCTATTGGACAAGCAAGTTCAACGCAACGGTCTTAAGCCTCATGAGATTGAGATTGAAGACTCTGCAATCATCGGCATCATTCGTTACTACACGCGTGAAGCGGGTGTGCGTAGCCTAGAGCGTGAAATCTCTAAGATCTGTCGTAAAGCAGTGAAGAATATCTTGTTAGACAGCGACCTTAAATCTGTAACGGTTAACATTGATAACCTGAAAGAGTACTTAGGTGTGCAACGTCATGACTTCGGTAAAGCGGATGAAAGCAACCGTATCGGCCAAGTAACTGGCTTAGCATGGACGCAAGTAGGTGGCGATCTACTGACCATCGAAACTGAATCAATGCCAGGTAAAGGTAAGCTAACGCAAACCGGTTCACTAGGCGATGTGATGAAAGAGTCGATTCAAGCGGCAATGACAGTGGTTCGCTCTCGTGCGGAAAATTTGGGTATTAACACCGATTTCTACGAGAAACGTGACATTCATGTTCACGTACCGGAAGGTGCAACGCCAAAAGATGGCCCGAGTGCGGGTATCGCAATGTGTACTGCATTGGTCTCTAGCTTAACGGGTAACCCTGTAAAAGCAGAGGTTGGTATGACCGGTGAAATTACCCTTCGTGGTGAAGTTTTACCTATCGGTGGCTTGAAAGAAAAGCTGCTTGCAGCGCACCGCGGTGGTATTAAAACGGTCTTGATTCCTAAAGACAATGAACGTGATTTGGAAGAGATTCCAGACAACGTAATCGCTGACTTGAAGGTGATTCCGGTTCAATGGATTGATGAAGTACTGAAAGTCGCACTAGAACGAGATCCGTCAGGGGTCGAGTTCGACGTGAAAAAATAGTGATGCATAGCAAAAATAAGTAAAGAATTACGCTGATAGACCCGAAAAGGCTTGTCAGCGTTTTTTTTGGACGCTAAGTTATTCGACTAAAGCGGCAGCCCTTTTGTAATAAGGCTTGCGGCTAAATTAAAACCAAAATGGAACGTACAGTCATCGAGAAGTAGTCACAGATGACACATAGGGGAAAAACAGTGAATAAAACACAACTAGTAGAATCAATCGCAGAAAACGCAGACATCTCTAAAGCTTCAGCTGGTCGCGCTCTAGACGCTTTCATCGAAGCAGTTGGCACAACGCTACAATCAGGCGACCAAGTTGCACTTGTTGGCTTTGGTACTTTCAGTGTTCGTACTCGTGCTGCTCGTACAGGTCGTAACCCAAAAACTGGTGAAGAGATCCAAATCGCAGAAGCTAAAGTACCTGGCTTCAAAGCGGGTAAAGCACTTAAAGACGCATGTAACTAATTTTTGTTGCTGAAACCTCAAGTTTTTGTGAGGGGAAGGCAGTAATATGCGTTTACTGTTTGAACAATGATGTTTCATTTTTAAACAGTATATGTGCAAAGCACATTGAACTTATTTAAATTATGCGCATCCTACTGATGCGCATTTCTTTTTCTGATAATATCGCGTGAATAGATTTTTATTTTGAAGCCAATGCTTCATATCCGGAGAGCACTTAAATTATGATGGATCGATTACGCGAAGGCGTGAATAGCATCGCGGTAAAAATTATCCTTGGGTTGATTATCCTGTCATTCGTATTCGCAGGTGTAGGCAGCTACATCACCGGTGGCGGTAACAACGCAGCAGCTAAAGTTGGCAACACAGAAATTGCTCGTGGTGAGTTCGAACAAGCTTACCAAAACGAACGTAATCGCATGCAATCTCAACTTGGCGATTACTTCGCTCAAATGCTTGCAGACCCTACATACGTTGAGTCTTTCCGTAAGTCAGTACTTGATCGCATGATCAACGATGTTCTACTTGAGCAGCAAGCAGAGTCTCTAGGCCTACGAATCAGTGATTCTCAAATCCGTACCATGATTCTAGAAATGCCTCAGTTCCAAACGGCTGGTCAATTCGACCAAGAAGTTTACCAATCGGCATTACGTCGTGCAGGTTTCAGCGCAGAAAGCTTCGCTGAATACATGCGTCGTGACCTAATGCGTAACCAGCTTGTGACTGCACTTCAAGGCAGTGAATTTGTTCTTCAAGGCGAAATTGATATTCAGAGCAAGCTTATTGCTCAAACTCGTGACATTCGTACAGTGACACTATCTGTTGCTGACCTAGCGAAAAATATCGAGTTAACTGACGAGCAAATCGAACTGTACTACCAAGAGAACCCTGCGGCTTACACTCGTCCAGAGCAGGCTAAGGTGTCTTACATCGAACTTTCTGCTGAAGCTCTTAAATCGCAGCTTGAAGTTAGTGATGAGGAAGCACAGAAATATTACCAAGAGCACCTAGACAAGTACTCTACTGAAGAGCAACGCAAAGTTAGTCACATCCTAGTTCAAGGTGATGACGAAGCGAAAGCACAGTCAATCTTAGACGAGCTAAATGCAGGCGCTGATTTTGCTACGCTAGCAGAAGAGAAATCTGACGACTTCGGTAGTGCAGACGTTGGCGGTGACCTAGGTTGGATTGAACGTGATGTTATGGACCCAGCATTCGAAGACGCGGCTTTCGCTCTTGTGAATATTGGCGATACAACTGGCTTAGTTAAATCTGATTTTGGCTACCACATCATCAAGCTAGACGAAGTAAAAGCATCTCAAGCTCAGCCTTACACTGAAGTTGCTACTGATATTAAGCAAGAGCTTCTAGACCAACACGCAGTTGATCAGTTCTACGAGCAACAAACTGAACTTGAAAAAGTAGCGTTTGAATTCCCAGATTCTCTAGACGACTCTGCTGAAGCTATCAACGCAAAGATCACGACGACTGATTTCATCTCTCAAGCTGACGCTCCAGAAGTTCTGATGACGCCTGCAGTAATGCAAGCTATCTTGAGCCCTGAAGTGAAAGAAGACGGTTTGAACTCTGAAGTTATCGAAGTGGCTCCTGAGCACGTTATTGTTGTACGTGTAGAAGAGACTCGCGACGAGACAGTTCTTCCTCTAGCTGAAGTGAAAGATCAAGTTGTCGCTGCATTGTCTGCTGTACAAGCAGAGCAGCAAGCGGTTGAGCTAGGTGTTTCTCTAGTGAACGAACTTGAGCAAGGCAATGAAGCAGTACTAGCGGACAACAACCTTGAGTTCACTGAACTTGAAACGATTGACCGTAACTCGCCATTAGCGGCATCTGTATTCGCTCTAGCGAAACCAGAAGCCGGCCAAGCTGTGTTCGGTCAATCTAAAGATCAAGACGGTAACATCGTTGTTGTTGAGCTTTCTAAAGTAACGGCTGAAATCAACCCTGCTTACAGCACACAACTTGGTGCACAGTTAGAGCGCGTTGGTAATCAACAAGACCTTACTAATGTACTAAACGTACTGCGTAAAAATGCAGACGTTGAATACTACATCGTTGGTCAAGCTCAATAAGCTTTGAATTTACTCGGTAGTCTTCTGCCGAGTAATGCAACTTGAGAAGACAACTTGAAAGTAGTGTAGCAACTCGGTTTGCGAGCTAGCTAACAAATTGATGAAAATTAGATGTATAACGAAGCGGGTCACTTAGGTGACCCGCTTTATTTTTGTCTGGTGAGTGTTTTATCTAGCGCAGCAAATGCATAAGTTACGTTTTTTGAACAAAGGAACGGTTTATGCGCACGATATATTCAACATTATTTCTTACATTTCTGATTCTGTTAAGCCCCGCAGCGTATGCAGACAGCCCAACTAAGGCAGAGCTTTACGATGGCATTGAAATTACGGTCAATATCAATACCGCGACAGCTGAAGAGCTGTCAGCGCTATTGGTTGGTGTTGGGGATAAGAAAGCTCAAGAGATCGTCGATTACAGGGATCAAAACGGGGCATTTACGACTGCTGATGATTTGGTGAGTGTGAAAGGGATAGGTGAAGCCACGGTTAAAAAGAACCGCGAAAGAATTCAACTTTAATCCGTTTGTCTACTTGTTAGAAATGAAGCGATAGATATGAAGCCTCCGGCCAATGCACCTGCTAGGTGGGCTTCAATCGCGACACGAGCATTAATCAGTTCACCAGTCGTGCTAGAAGGGCCAATAAGCTGCTCCCAAGCGATCTTAGCGATTAATCCCAATACTAACAGCCAACTTGATCTCCTACCGTTTAAAGCCTCACTGAGCGCGAATAAGCCAAACAACCCATGCAAAGTGCCAGATAGGCCAACATAGATCTGAATACTCGAAAACAACAGAGCGATTCCAGTCACTAAACTAATCACAAGCAGAGCAAAAACAAGCTGTTTTTTACTCGGTTGAAACAGATAGCTGATGATCCATAAGCCTGCTAGATTCATCAGAAGGTGCGAGTAGTTGGTATGTGAAAAGTTTCCTGTTAGGATCCGCCACCATTGCCCCTCGGCAATCGCATTGCTATCCCATACGACCCAAGCTTGTATTGGCTCAAATTGGAATAAGACGCATAAAAGTGAAGTGAAAATTAAAACAGGGTACACATTAAATCCATGTCTCGTTATTGCCCCCAATGCAGCAAGGCTTTGAAAGCTTGTATTTGCCAGTGGGTTACACCACTCGAATCGAATGTTGAGCTTATCATTCTTCAGCACCCATCAGAAGAGCATCGCCCGATGGGAACTGCGCGTATCCTCTCGTTATCTCTAAATAACAGCGTGACGCTTGTCGGTGAAGATTTTTCAGACAACGAACAATTGAACGCATTGCTGGCCGATGAACATTACCAACATGTGATTTTATACCCAAGTGAAAACTCTATTTCAGTTGAGTCGGCAACATCTCCAAATAAGAAGCTGCGTGTGATTTTATTGGATGGCACGTGGAAGAAGGCGTTCAAAATGTGGCAAGTATCGAGTAACTTGCATGCGCTGAATACGGTTCACTTGCCGAAAGATCTCAAGGGTAATTACCGAATTCGCAAAGCGCCAAGTGAAAACAGCCTTTCGACAGTAGAGGCGGGTTATCATCTGTTGAGCTTGTTAGAAAATGATCGAGACTTTAGCCCTCTGCTAACGGCATTTGACCGAATGATTCAGTTTCAAATCAATCAAATGCCACCGGGCGTGTTTGAGAAAAACTACTTAGATTAAGCTGTTTCAGTAAAGTGAGCCAGGAATTAAAACTCGGTATGAGCTGAGAACAGTTGCTGATGCATTTTCTGCGCAAGATCATCGGTCATTGATGAAATGTAATCCGCAATCACGCGCATTTTTCGAGACTCATCTTGATGTTGTAGCCATTGCATCTTGATAGGTAGTGGCAGCAAGCGTTCAGGATCTGCGCTGAATGCTTCAAACATATCCATGATAATCTGCTGACCTTTATATTCGATCACTTGAACCTGTGGCACTTGAATCACGAACTCGCTGACAAAGTGTTTCAGTTTGTCGAGTGTGGCGTCCATGCTCGGTTCAAGCACCGCATTGTAAGCAAGCAGTACATTCTCAAATCTAGCATCTACTCGTTCAATCGAAATACTGGTCAACAGTGCGTTGACTATCCCACCAATCGCATCCTTTCGACGATATTGCTCACCAGAGAAAAGCATCTCTGTGATTGAATCTAGGTGTTCACAAACCCAAGGGTCTGCCATCTCTTTAAGTTGAGGGTAAGCCGACTCGACCCATTGAGATTTGGTGACAGAGCCAAGCACAATCGCATCTTCTAAATCGTGGACGCCATACGCGATGTCATCAGCAAGCTCCATAATCGAACAATCAAGTGACTTATATTTTGTCTTATTATGTTCAAGAGGTTCGGTGTGTTTTTTTCTTTTCTGTTTTAGAAGCTGTTGGTCGCTGCTTGAAAGCGGCTCCAGTACCCAGTTAAAAAGTTCTTCATCATGATCGTAGATGCATTTTGCTGGCATCCAATCTTTGGCTCGGAGCTGTCGTTGATGCTTAACAGGCTCAGATTGTAATTTAGCTTGAACCTCACTCAGCAAAGAAGGGTACTTAATCAGACCTAACAAAGTGCGTCGAGATAGGTTCATCCCGTGATGTTCAGTGTAAGGTTCTAGCTGCGTGACAATGCGAAATGTTTGAGCATTGCCCTCAAAACCACCATGATCGCGCATCATATAGTTCAACGCGACTTCGCCACCATGCCCATAAGGTGGGTGGCCAATGTCGTGAGCAAGACACAATGAATCAATCAAACTGTCTGAAGGCAACAAATCTCGAAACTCGGGCTGCTTTTTTTTCAGCTGGGCAACGATACCGGTACCCAGCTGAGCGGCTTCTAGCGAATGAGTAAGGCGAGTTCGGTGGAAATCGTTTACCGTGGTGCCATGAACTTGGGTTTTTGCTTGGAGGCGGCGAAAAGCGGCAGAGTGAAGCACCCGCGCACGATCGCGTTGATACGGGCTACGGTGGTCATCACGCCTTATTTTATGTTCATCGTCATTTCGATGTTGCCATTCTTGTTCGAGTTCAAATGGTGGTTCGAGTGGAGAATTCAAAATAGCACCTATCAAATTGATTTATTTAGCTAATTACACTCAACTTATACCCAGCTAGCTTATCTCGTCTAGTGATAATTCAAAGCTCGGCGCAAATGTGGTGAGAAAGTAGTCCATTTCCGGGCTTTTACGCTGTTCGAGAGTCTCTTCTAGTCGGCGTTTCGCTTGTTCGTACTCATGGTTGCCCGCACTGAGCTCCTCCAAACACTTGAGGTAAGCGCAGATAGTGTCGGCTTGCTTAACGATGCTTTGTTCTTCTTTACTTGCTGTTCCAGATATTAAGAAGGGTGCGAAGTCGTCTCGGAACTCTTCTGGCAGCATTGAAAGCAGTCTTTGCTCTGCTGCCGCTTCTATCTTCTTATACTCTTGTGCGATGTCTGGATTGTAGTATTTAACTGGCGTCGGCAAATCACCTGTTAGCACTTCACTGGTATCGTGGTACATGCCAAGCAGAGCAATGTGTTCTGGGTTGAGTTTGTCATCAAACTTCTTGTTTTTGATAAGCGCCAAGGCGTGGGCGACGAAAGCGACCTGTAGGCTATGCTCTGAAATGTTCTCGCTTGAGACTGAGCGCATCAAAGGCCAGCGTTGGATAAGCTTCATGCGTGCGAGATGGGCGAAGAAATGGCTCTGTTTCATAAATGTCCTTATAGTACCAATCGTAGTAAATAACTGGTCATCCTAGCTTGTTAAAAAACTCGATAACTTTGTTAGAATTTTTGATTGTAGAATAACTACTTATCAAAGCTGCTTGTCGAAAAGAGCTGCCTTGTTCTCAAGTTTTTTCCCTGCGCTATTTCTGAACACTTACTTACTGTGATTGGTATAAGCAATGCTCCACTCGTATCTTGTGTTTGCACAGGGACACGAGACAGCGGATACAAAAAAGGCTCCCAAACAGGAGCCTTTTAAGCATAGAAGTGAATGAATACAAGTTAAAGTCTTTTAAAACAGCAAATTGTAGCCATCTTTCTTTGTGCTTATTAACCTTCGATGAGGTCGTCTTGGCTGTAAGTCTGCAAGAAGCGCTCTAGACGACCAATCGCGATTTCTAGATCTTCGATATGTGGCAGAGTCACGATGCGGAAGTGATCCGGTTTTGGCCAGTTGAAGCCAGTACCTTGAACCAATAGCACCTTCTCTTGCTTAAGGAAGTCGAGCACAAACTTCTGATCGTCTTTGATGTTGTACATCTTGGTATCGATCTTAGGGAACAGGTACATTGCGCCTTTCGGTTTAACACAAGAAACGCCAGGGATCTTGTTGATCAGCTCCCATGCGCGGTCGCGTTGCTCAAGTAGTCGACCGCCTGGCAGAATCAGTTCATTAATACTCTGATAGCCGCCGAGCGCGGTTTGGATCGCGTGTTGCATTGGCACGTTGGCACACAAACGCATCGAGGCCAGCATTTCTAGCCCTTCAACGTAGCCTTTCGCTATGTGTTTTGGACCCGTTAAGAACATCCAGCCACCACGGAAACCACATACACGGTAAGCCTTAGACAGACCGTTGAATGTGACCATTAATACATCTTCGGCAAGCGTTGCAACTGAAGTGTGTACCGCACCGTCGTAAAGCACTTTGTCGTAGATTTCATCAGCGAAGATAATTAACCCGTGCTCACGAGCAATTTCAACAACTTGTAATAGGAAATCACGGCTGTATACAGCGCCTGTTGGGTTGTTCGGGTTGATAAGAACGATGCCGCGAGTCTTTGGTGAGATCTTCGCACGCATGTCATCAAGGTCTGGATACCAATCTGCATCCTCATCACACATGTAGTGAACCGGTGTACCACCAGAAAGTGCAACAGACGCTGTCCATAGTGGGTAATCCGGAGCAGGAACTAAGATTTCATCACCATTATCCAGTAGCGCCTGCATAGACATCACGATAAGCTCTGATGCGCCGTTGCCAATGTAAACGTCTTCTACATCAAGGTTACGTAGGCCTTTTTTCTGGTAGTGCTGAACAACCGCTTTACGGGCTGAATAGATGCCTTTTGAGTCGCAATAACCTTGAGATGTCGGTAGGTTACGGATTACATCAACAAGGATTTCATCAGGGGCGTCAAAACCAAATGGGGCGGGGTTACCAATATTAAGCTTCAGTATTTTATGCCCTTCTTCTTCCATGCGCTTAGCATGTTTGAGTACAGGCCCCCTGATTTCGTAGCATACATTGTTGAGTTTTGACGACATCCCGATATTTTGCATTGCCGATTTCCTGAAATTAATTTAAATACTTTATTAAAGTACCGCAAAATGGGGTTTGATAGAATAAAAATCTGATGAATGTCGCATTTCAGTGTCACGTTTGGTCTTTTTGTTGTCACTCTTTTCTAAATTTTAATTAATCGCTTTCTTTGTTATTGGCTAAGGTGAATAAAGGGGCTAGATCGCTTAAAATCACACGAATGTTCAAAAGATATAGTAGATTCTTGATCTAAGTGGGTGCTGCCCATAAAGTATCAAACTAATATAATAATAATTTAGATGTGAACGAGGTCGATTTGTCACATTTCCAGCAAACTATCTCCGCTTTGATTGAGCGAGTACAAAATGCCCAAGCAAGTGAAGTTCGTTGTGTTGAAGTTCTAACGCAAAAACCATCGTTTGCATTTATAGAATGGCTTCATGCTCAACCGCTCTTTCCAAAGTTCTACTGGCAGTCACGTGATACTCGTGAAGAGGTCGTTGCGCTCGGGCAAATACATACTTTTTCTGATCCCGCTCCCGCGTACGCAATTCTTGGTGAAGACCAACGAATCTGGGGTGGGCGCTCGTTTGACGGGCACACCGCAAAAAACCGCCGTTGCATGGAATCGTTTTTCTTCCTTCCTCAGGTTGAACTGATCCGCTTTGACAATACTTGGTCGTTAGCCGTCAACTTATCCCCTGATCGTGTTGCTTCTATTAATGCTCTAAATAAGCTTTCTGTCGAAGCGGCGATATTGGCCCCTTTGTCGGCGCACATTGAGCAGATTAACCATGTTCCAGAACGAGAGCAGTGGGGCAACCTTGTCGATAAAGTGCTGAAAGGCATTAGCGACGAAGAGTACAAAAAAGTCGTTTTGGCGCGTAAAACCACATTGCAACTCGATGCGCCAATCTGCGCGGCTCAGTTGCTTAAGGCCAGCTACCTGCAAAACCATCACAGCTTTCACTTTATGTTGGTATTGGATTCCAAACACAGCTTTATCGGCTCAACGCCAGAGCGTTTGTACAGTCGATATGGCACTGAGCTTGATACTGAAGCGCTTGCTGGAACCATTGGTCGCGGAGAAAACGCGACAGAAGATATGGAGTTAGCCAATTGGCTTTCTCAAGACAGTAAAAACCTCAATGAAAACCAGTATGTGGTCGACGACATTATTGAGCGTCTCACTCCTCATTCTCAAACGGTACACGTTGAAAAAGAGGCGCGCCTAGTGCGTTTGCGTAAGGTGCAACATCTTAAACGTAATATCCATGCTCAGCTCAATAACGGCGTCAATGGTGTGCAGTTGCTTGCTGCCTTACAGCCGACGGCTGCGGTAGCGGGATTACCTCGTAAAGAAGCGATGGATTTCATACTTGAACACGAACCGTTTGCGAGAGGTTGGTATGCAGGCTCTGTTGGTTATATTAGCCATCAACGCGCTGAATTCTGTGTCGCGATTCGAAGTGCCTTGATTGTAAACGATCAAGTACAACTGTTTGCGGGTGCCGGGATCGTACCGGGATCGGTTGCTGAACATGAGTGGCAAGAGTTGAATAAGAAAATGTCGACTCTGCTCAGCTTAATTTCAGATCATCCACCATTGGGTGTGGCGTCATGAACCACGACCAAGCCGTATTAAATAGAGTTTGGTGTAATACGTTACTTGAAGAGTTAGCCCGCAGCGGCGTTGAACATGTTTGTGTTGCGCCAGGCTCGCGCTCAACACCATTAACACTCGAAGCCGAAGCCAATCCAAAACTGACACTGCACACGCACTTTGATGAGCGTGGGCTTGGTTTTCTTGCGTTAGGTTTAGCAAAAGCCAGCAATAAGCCAGTTGCCGTGATTGTCACCTCTGGTACTGCTGTGGCGAATTTGCTTCCTGCGACGGCTGAATCTGGACTGACACGAGAGAAACTGATTTTGCTGACCTCTGATCGACCTATCGATTTAGTCGACTGTGGCGCTAATCAAGCGATTCAACAGCAAGGCATCTTTTCTTCCCATGTTGAAAGTGCTTTAAATCTACCCAGTCCAACCACACAGATTTCATTGAATTGGCTTCTGACATCCGTTGATAACGCGCTAGCGAAACAACGCAATGTTGGCGGTGCGATTCATATCAACTGTCCGTTCCCTGAGCCTCTATATTCTGCGAATAGCGCGGAAATGTATGCGGAATACACATCCAGTATCTCTGGGTGGAAGTCGGGAACAGCTTGTTACAGCCAAACGTTTTTACCTAATCAAGTGAATACACAACCGATTGCTCCAAGTGAGTATCTTGGACGTAAGGGTGTGGTTATTCTCGGTTCGCTCGATATTGAACAAGCGACAAAAGCTCAGCAGTTTGCCACTGCATTAGGCTGGCCAGTTTTTTGCGATCCTCAATCAGGTGTCACAAGTGATTGGAAGCATTATGATCTGTGGATGCAGAGTGACGTAGCTAAAGCGCAACTCAATCAATGTGATTTCATCCTTCAGTTCGGTGAGCGTGTTGTTTCTAAGCGCCTTAATCATTGGATAAAGTCGCAAGCTTCATCATTCTGCTCGTCACAATACATTGTTGTGTCACCAGATACGCACCGAATCAACCAAGATCATCTGCCTCAAACCCATATCGTTGCTGATATCGAGTCATGGGTGTCAGAACAGCATTTACCTACCTTGTTAGGTCAACATGCAGGTTGGGCTGCACCTTTGGTCGAAATCGCGAATACGGTTCAACAATTGGCATTGGCACAAATATCCAATAATGACCAACTGACCGAGTTGAGCGTTGCAGTTGACTTGTCGACTAGACTTAAAGACAGAGAGTTGTTTGTGGGAAACAGCTTGATGGTAAGGCTGGTGGATATGCTGTCATCAATATCTGCGAATCAAGTTTACAGTAATCGTGGCGCATCGGGCATTGATGGCTTGGTGGCGACGGCTGCGGGTGTGGTGAAAGCCAACCAAAACCCCTTGATAATGTTGATTGGCGATACCTCTTTGCTTTACGACCTCAATTCACTGGCTCTGTTTACTCACAATGTAACGCCGATGGTGATTGTTGTGACTAACAATGATGGCGGTGCGATCTTTGACTTGTTGCCGGTACCAGAGCAGCAAAAACAGTCACTTTATAAAATGCCCCATGGTTTCAGTTTTGAACACGCTGCTGCGCAATTCCAGCTTGGTTATGCGGCGCCAGAAACTTTGAATTGCTATCAAACGATTGTCGAACAACATTTCGAACAAGGTCAGGGTACCTTGCTCGTTGAAGTTAAGACGCCTCCCGAACAAGCGTCTACTTTGCTGAAACAATTCAGTTCAATGCTCACCGAGGCATTAGCCTAAGGACTTTACATGCTTTACTCCAATTATTACCCAGCTGTACAAGAATCTTCTGACAAACCTTTGCTTGTTTTTCTACATGGTTTACTCGGAAGCGGTGATGATTGGAGCGCATGTCATCCATATCTAGAGGACTTTCCTCGTCTTTGCATAGATTTGCCCGGGCACGGACAAAGTCGCTTTATCGATCCGGTAGGCTTTGATCATTGCTGCAAGAAAATCGTTCAGTGCATCACTTCTCAACTTGCGCTCAACGATCTTCCTGCGGATTATCCTATCGTGGTGATTGGCTACTCTATGGGTGGTAGGCTTGCCATGTATGGGGTGACAAGCCCTTGCTTCGAAACGCTCAATCTTGAGAAAGTCATTATTGAAGGTGGCAACTTTGGTCTGGAGTGTGATGAAGAACGAGCACAAAGGTTAGTACATGATACGCAGTGGGCTGTCCGCTTTGCGCAGCAGTCGATTGAAGATGTTTTAGACGATTGGTATCAACAAAGCGTCTTTTCTTCACTAAATCATGAGCAAAGACAAACTTTGGTCATAAAGCGTAGTGGTAACCTTGGAGTATCCGTAGCAAATATGTTGTTATCTACTTCGTTAGCTAAGCAACCGGATTTACGTGCCACATTGAAATCTCATGAGCATCAATTGCATTATGTGTGTGGTGAAAAAGATCGTAAATTCATGGAGCTAGCTGAGAATAGTGGCTTTGAATATAGTCAGGTTGATTACGCTGGTCATAATGTTCATTTTGAGCAACCAGAGTTGTTTTCCAACCTGATCATCCAATGTATCGCCAGTCGCCGCTAAACTGACTGAGCGGTTCTCTCGTATCAAGCACTATCAAAAGCAGAGCAACACCGTCACGACTATTCGTTAGTCGTGGTCTCTAATAGAACAATGGGAATCACCATGGCTAAAACAGTAGGCATCACAGAAGAAGAACTTTACGCAGCAGTTAACTGGCGCGATGAAAGCAGTCAATTTGAAGATATTCAGTACCACAAGTCTGACGACGGTATTGCGAAAATCACGATTGCTCGTCCTCAAGTCCACAATGCGTTCCGTCCACAAACCGTAAAAGAGATGATCAATGCATTGGCTGATGCTCGTTATGACGAGAAGGTTGGCGTAATCATTTTGACGGGTCTTGGTGAGAAGGCGTTCTGTTCTGGTGGTGACCAAAGTATCCGTGGTGACTACGGCGGTTATCAAGATGATTCAGGTACACATCACCTGAACGTACTTGATTTCCAACGTCAAATTCGTACTTGTCCAAAACCAGTAATCGCAGCGGTATCGGGTTGGGCAGTTGGTGGCGGTCATGTACTTCACATGATGGCAGACCTTACTATCGCAGCTGAAAACGCTCAGTTCGGTCAGACGGGTCCTAAAGTAGGTTCATTCGATGGCGGTTGGGGTGCTTCTTACATGGCTCGTATCGTTGGCCAAAAGAAAGCGCGTGAAATCTGGTTCTTGTGTCGTTTCTACGATGCTCAAGAAGCATTGGACATGGGTCTAGTAAACACAGTCGTGCCTGTTGCTGACCTAGAAAAAGAAACGGTTCGTTGGTGTCGTGAAGTTCTTCAACACAGCCCAATGGCACTGCGTTGCTTGAAAGCCGCACTAAACGCAGACTGTGACGGCCAAGCAGGCCTTCAAGAGTTGGCGGGTAACGCAACCATGATGTTCTACATGACAGAAGAAGGCCAAGAAGGCCGAAACGCATTCAACGAGAAACGTCGACCTGATTTCGACAAATTTCCGCGTAACCCATAGTCTTTCTCTTCTTTAAAATGAGTCGCTAATAGCGGCTCGTTTTGTTTTGATGTTCCCCGTTTTTTAGGAAACTTTATGAACTCAGTGAATTCTCAGCGTCACGCTAAACTCTACCGTTATCAATTACCTATGGATAGTGGTGTGATTCTTCGTGACAATAAGTTGAACGAACGCGTTGGCTATATCATCCAACTTGAGTGTGATGGTAAAACTGGTTTTGGCGAAGTTGCGCCTTTGCCAGGTTTTAGCCAAGAAGATGCTGAACAAGCTGGCATTCAGCTGCAACACGAATTAGAGCTTTGGAGCCACAATAACCCTCAAACGCCTTTTGATGAGTTATATCCTTCTGTTGCCTTCGGTTTTTCGATGGCGATAATGGAATTACGAGGCGAACTCAATGCGGAAGGTAACTACCAAGCCGCGCCGTTGTGTACAGGCGATCCAGATGAATTGATCCCTGTGCTGAATGAGATGAAAGGCGAGAAGGTTGCCAAAGTAAAAGTTGGTCTTTATGAAGCGATTCGTGATGGCATGCTTGTCAGCTTATTCCTTGAGTCGATCCCTGATTTGACCCTAAGACTTGACGCCAACCGCGCGTGGAAACCAGAAAAAGCCAAGCAGTTCATTAAATACATTTCGCCGTCACTGCGTCAGCGTATTAGCTTTATTGAAGAGCCTTGTCAGAAGCCAGAAGACAGCTTAGCTTTTGCTATTGACCACGGTGTTGCGATTGCATGGGACGAAACATTGCAAGAAGCGGTGCGAAGCCCAGAATTTGATCTTAGCGACTTAACGGGTGTTAAAGCGGTTGTGATTAAACCAACCTTGATTGGCTCAGTAGAGCGTTGTGTGGCAATCATTGAGCGTGCGGAGCAGCTTGGTATTAAACCTGTACTAAGCTCAAGCATAGAGTCTAGCCTTGGCTTAACTCAGATTGCTCGATTGGCACAACAGTACTTGCCTAATGAAGTTCCAGGGCTTGATACGATTGGCTTGTATCAGCAACAGCTAGAAGTCTCTTGGCCGGGTTGTCAGCTTCCAGTTTCAACGCTTGAACAACAGCAATTGATTTGGTCTTCTTAGGCTGATCGTTCGATTGGCTTAGACCGTTCTCAATCTATAACTTGGTTATCTTATGATGCGTCCACAATCTAATCCTCACCCGCTCTGGGTACAGTGGGCGCAGCAGAACCCACATCAAGCAGCGTTAGTGATTCCTAACCGCGCTTACACTTGGCAGCAAGTGTCTGTGCTGGTGAGTGAGTACCAACAACAGCTATCTCATCAAGGTCTATCTGAAGGTGATGTACTGATGATTGTTGGTAAGAACCAAGCTGAAGTGATTCCTGCTTATCTTGCCGCACTCAATTTGGGTGTTATTTGCGCTTTCACCATGCCTCAGCCTAGCTTACGCCTGAAGCAAAAGCTCGATTCCTTATATCAAGCAGGTCAACAAAGCTACCTTTGGCTTTTGGACAGTAGCGGGATAGAGCAATCAGAGACTGTCGATTTGAATACTCAGTTGGTGACCTTGTCTTGCTTAGATGAAGTGAAGGTCGATGGTGATGATAATAGGATAACGACATCTCAAGACTCCAACTTCAATCCGCAAAATCTAGCAAGCATCATATTCACTTCTGGCTCTACTGGAAACCCGAAAGCGGTGGCTCACACGTTACAGCAACACTTATGTTCAGCTCAGGGTTTACTAGACGTTTTCAACTTTGAACAAGCTGACACTTGGTTGCTTAGCTTACCGATGTACCATGTGTCGGGATTGGCGATTATCCATCGTTGGTTGGCGGCTGGTGGCTGCATCAAAATAGGGCCAGGCCAACTTGAAACAGACATTGAAGGTTGCAGCCATGCCTCTTTAGTGGCTACTCAACTACATAGGCTACTAAAGAGTAAGCAAGCACTTACTTTAACTCATGTGCTTTTAGGCGGTAGCCATATCCCAGAAGCGCTAGGGCTTGAAGCTCAACAAATGGGCATTGAAACTTGGCTTGGCTACGGTATGACAGAAGCAGCTTCAACAGTGACCGCGAAGCCAGTCGATTCTAGTAATACTGCAGGTTTTGTTCTCGACCAACGCCAGTTGAAAATTGAAGATCAACGTATCTTTATTGGCGGCAATACGCTTGCTTCTGGTTATTACTATCAGGGCGAGTTAACACCATTGGTGGATGAGAACGGTTGGTTCGACAGTAAAGACCTCGGCGAATGGGATGGCGAACAAGTGTCGATAATTGGTCGTGCTGATAATCAGTTTATTTCTGGGGGAGAGAATATCCACTGTGAAGAAATTGAACGAGCACTGAATCAGTTATCTTTAATCAATCAGGCGTTTATCGTTCCGATTGAAGATGATGAATTCGGGTTTCGACCTGTCGCTATTGTGGATTGTACGGATTTACCAACCAAAGAATGGTTTGCCGAGCAATTAAATGGCCGTCTTGAACGGTTCAAATTTCCTGTCGAGTACTATCTAATGCCTCATCAAGAACAGCTAGGCATTAAGGTTTCACGCGCAGGATTGGCACAGTGGTTACAGCAGATACGTTCTAAATAGAACTGAGAACAATAAAATGAAGCGCAATACACGGTGACTAGTCGTAATTGCGCTTCAGGGGGTTGTGATGGTGGTGAAACCATCACAAATTCTTAATATTCTATCTGGTCATTAAGGCTTTTATCTTTGCATCTGGCTGTTTAGCTTAAGCGAGTGCCTTCTTCATTTGTTCAGCAACCTTATCTACCTTACCTAAACCGATAATGACTTGTAGTCCACCTTTTCCGATAGGAACGACGCCTGCAGCACCTAGTTTTTTCAGTTTGTCACTGTCTGCTTCTGAAGAGTCTTTTACTGTTAAGCGTAAGCGAGTAATACAGTTGTCCACTTCTAGAATGTTGTCTGCACCACCAATAGCTTCGATGTAGTTGTTGGTTAGGCTAACTAACGCTTCTGGAGATTCTGTCTCGCGTTCTGCTTCCATCTCTTCACCACGACCCGGAGTACGGAGATTGAACTTGATGATAGCGAAACGGAAAATACCGTAGTAAAGCGCGAAGAACACCACACCTTGAACTAGTAACATGTACCAGTTAGTCGCTAACGGGTTTTGGCTTGATAGCACTAAGTCAACAAAGCCTGCAGAGAAGCCGAAGCCTGCCATCCATTCCATGCTTGCTGCAATGTAAAGCGACAGACCTGTTAACACAGCGTGCACTAGGAACAATACAGGTGCTAGAAACATAAAGCTGAACTCTAGCGGTTCTGTAATGCCTGTGAAGAACGAAGCCATTGCAGCGGCAAGCATGATTGCGAATACTTGGTTCTTGTTTTTCGCGTCAGCGCAGTGGTACATCGCCAATGCTGCTGCTGGTAGGCCAAACATCATGATAGGGAAGAAGCCCGCTTGGTACATACCTGTTTTACCCGGAATACCCGTACCGTTAGCGATAGATTGTGCACCGCCGAGGAAGTTTGGAATATCGTTAATACCCACAACGTCGAACCAGAACACAGGATAAAGTGCGTGGTGCATACCAACGGATAGGAACAAACGGTTGAAGAAACCAAACAGACCGGCACCCACAGCGCCCATGCTTTCTAGTTTAATTCCTAGAACGATCAGAGCATCGTAAACAGCAGGCCAGATGTATAACAGAGCAAAAGAGAGCGCCATACCTGCGATTGAGGTAAGGATAGGAACCAAACGCTTACCGCTGAAGAAAGCTAAAGCTTGAGGAAGCTCAACCGTTGAGTAGCGATTGTAGATCTCAGCAGAGATGATACCGACAATGATACCCACGAATTGGTTGCTGATTTTTCCGAATGCCGCTGGTACTTCACTTAACTCAACATCCATCAATTGAGCAACTGAGCCTGGAGCAAGTAGCGTGGTCACGACGAGGAACATCACAAAACCAGACAGTGCGGCAGAACCATTTTTATCACGGCTTAAACCAAATGCGACACCCACCGCGAACAGAACCGCCATGTTGTCGATGATCGCACCACCTGATTTGATCAAGAATGCGGCTAAGATACTTTCAGAACCCCAACCAACAGGATCCAACCAGTAGCCGATCCCCATAAGGATTGCTGCAGCTGGCAGTGTGGCTACGGGAACCATCAATGCCTTACCTACTTTTTGCATATACCCGAGTATATTCATACGTGCCCCTAAGTTTGTAATTAATTTTTTTAATGTTTCTGCTCGTCAACTTATGGAGTTAAATATTGATCGAGGCAGGGTTTTAAGTAACTGCGGCTATTAGAAACTTATTTCTTAATGCAAACAAACGAAACGGGTAGTACTATGGATTAAAATTTTTAATGCATGAGTTCGTATGGCTAACCATCAATCTTTACTTAGAAATCTTCATACTTTTAATGTTGCTGCCGAGAAAATGAGCTTTACGTTAGCCGCAAAAAAGTTGCATCTGACTCAGGGAGCCGTTAGCCATCGAATCAAAGTGTTGGAAGGAGAGCTTGGGTTTAATTTGTTTGTACGAGGCACTCGTAAGCTGGAACTGACCGAAGAAGGGCAACGCTTTCAACGCACGTTATCGAAGTCGTTGAGCTCTATTTTTGGCGAAATCGAAGACATTACTAACACAGACTTGTATGGGCAGATCAATATCGGTACCAGTCCTGCCTTTGCTAACAGTTGGTTGCTACCAAGGCTAGCTGATTTCAAACAGCGATACCCAAAGTTCAACCTCAATATTTTCTCTCAAGAAGAGCAAGACTTTCATCAAAATCATCTCGATGTCGCCATTTACTATGGTGCTGAAGATCTCAAAGATATGCATCGACAGCGTCTGTTTGGTGAAAAGTATATTCCGGTGTGTACGCCGAGTTATGCCGCTGAACACGACATCTTTGATGATGGTTTAGAGTCGTTACACCGGATTAATTTCATTCATGCGCTAGGCTCTGATGTGTGGCAGCGTTGGATCAAGCACAATCAACTCGATGTAAATCTGTTTGAGCAGTTTTATTGTGTGAGTCATCGCGATATGGGCGTACAGAGTGCTCTGCATAATATCGGCGTGGCAATGGGGCGCTATCATTTTGTAAAGCCGTACATTGAGACTGGTGAGCTCATAACGCCTTATCCAAGTATGGATACTGATAAAGGATACGAATTGATCTGTCCGTTAGGCACTGAAAAGCGACCTAAGGTAAGAACGTTTATTAAGTGGCTAGAGGGGCAGTTACGCTAGGTTAGTTAATTTAGCAATTAGATAGTTCAAAACAGAATTTATTATCTTTATAACCATCCATCATAATAAGCTCTATAAATAACGGATTATAGAATAAGGTCTTATTATGAAAGTTGCCCTCATCATTGCGGTTTTGCTGCAGATAGGCCAAGCGCTCGTTTCGTCAGGACTGACTCGTTCATTGGCTGAACTTACTGCATTTGCGCTGGTTGTGGTACTTGTTTTAATGAAAAGAGAGAGCAAGAAGAGTGATAAGCCCCTGTTTGATTCGTGATTGTTGTAACAAAGAATATCTTTACTACAAACGATATTTTCACTAAAAACGATAGGGGCAAAGCCCATTAGAGCTTTGCCTTTTTGTTTTGTTGCTCGTTAATCTGAGTGTCTGGTTAATACATTAACCAATCTACAGTGCATCTTTACGTATTGGGTGTAATTAGGCGTATTATGCGAGAGTTAACCACGCTAATGAGCCTGTCGAAATCATCGTCCACATTGTAATACCAAACATCAATGGCTTCGGCCCAGCAGCTTTAAGCTTCTCTACTGAAATACCGCAACCAATCAAGAATAGACACACCACCAATGCACGCTTAGACACATCAAAGATACCTTGATAGACCATCTCAAATTGTGGCAGCAAGTCACTAACAGCAATAGCAGCGCAATAGAAGAAAATGAAGTAAGGAATCGTAATCTTCTTTTGATCGTTCTTGAAGATCATTGCACTGACTAACGCGATTGGGATAATCCAAAGTGCGCGAGCGAGCTTCAATGTGGTTGCTGTGGTCAGTGCTTCTTCGCCATATGCTGATGCTGCGCCGACTACAGAGGAAGTATCATGAATCGCGATGGCAGCCCATGTTCCGAAAGTTTGTTGGCTTAACTCTAGTGCATGGCCAATCATTGGGAACAAGAAAAGGGCGACCGAGTTCAACACAAATACAGTGGCTAACGCCAAGCCAATCTGTTCATCATCAGCTTTGATGGCCGGTGCTACGGCGGCAATGGCGCTACCACCACAAATTGCGGTACCAGAAGAGATAAGGTAACCCGTGGTGCGATCTAATCCCATGCGTTTTGCCAAGAACCAACCAATGACCAAGGTACCAATAATCGTCGTGACAATGAGGCCAATACCATCGCCTGTGACCGCTAATGCTTTCTCAAACTGAATGCCAAAACCTAAGCCGACAATCGAGTAGGCCAGTAGCTTTTTGGTGAGTTTGCCCACTTCTAGATGCTCAGGGACTAAACCTAAGCTCGCAAGAAGGAAGCCGATCACGAGTGCCGTCGGTGAACTCACCCATGGGGTTAAGCAAAACAGAGCAGCAAGATAAAATGGAACAGACTTTTTTAGATTCATTATATTTAATTCGTCGCGTCTAGTATTGGCAGCGTAGTGGAAGACTATACGCTTAACGCAATGGTAAGTAAGTCTAAATGAATTGAACAAACGTTAAGTAAAACTAAACGTTTGTTCAGCTGATATGAATAAAGGCTTGGTTATTTAGCGTAGTGAGCCGCGAAGATCAGAGACTGACTGTCGAAGCGTGTCGCATGAAGCTTCCTTGGCTAGCATAGGTTCGGCAGCTTCTATCTCTAACTTGGCCCTGAAACGGGTGGGTAGTCCCTTGAAAGCTTGACCTTTATAACGACTGAAGTAACTGCCCCATAACCCTTTAAGTGCCATTGGAATCACAGGTACAGGAGATCGTTTGATAATCAGCTCCATACCACGCATGAATTCGGCTACTTCGCCATCAGCGGTTAGCTTGCCTTCAGGGAAAATACAGACGATGTGCCCTTCATCTAGGGCTCGTTCAACTTCTTTGAAAGCGTTTCTAATCGAGTTTCGGTTGGTCGCGGAGATTGGAATAACTCCTGCTCTTTTTAAGAATCGACGTAGTGGAGGCAGCTTGGCGTAATCCTCTTCCATCACAAACCGAATCAAGCGAGGGCAAACCGCACTCAGAAGCAGTGCATCCATATAACTCACATGGTTGCATACGATCAGTGCGCCGCCATTCTCTGGAAGATGGTGTAAGTTCTTGTGCTTAACTCGGTACATGGTGTGAGTGACCACCCATGTAAAGAAACGGAAAGCGTAGATAGGCACCTGATAAAACAGGTACAGCATAACCAAAGTATTCCCTATCGCGAGCAACACAAATAGCTGTGGAATAGAAAGATCGAGAACACTCAGGCAAACAATACCCAAAACGGCGCTTCCCACCATGAATAGTGAATTGTAGATGTTGAGCCCGGCAATCACTTGAGCGCGTTCATCTGGTTTCGCTCGAAACTGCATCAGAGAATACAGAGGAACAATGAAGATACCGCCAGAGACACCCAAGAGCAGAAGATAAGCAAACAGCGGCCACAGCTCTGAATACGTCACGAATTGATGGAAAGAAGTAAATTCAGGCAAGGACTCAGGAATGGATATCGCCATCAATAGCCCAAAAATCGACATACCTAGGCTACCCATTGGTACGATGCCGATTTCAATTCTGTGATTTGATAACTTATCGCAAGCCAAAGAACCTATCGCAATACCGACCGAGAATAGAGCTAACAAAAAGGCAACCGAGCTTTCAGTGCCGTTCAAGTGGAGCTTTGTGAAGTTTGGAAACTGAGTTAGATAAGCAGCGCCAAGGAACCAGAACCAGCTGATAGACATCAGAGCTTGAAACGTTGGGCGATCTTTTTTTGCAATCGCCAGTGTCGCGCGGGTTAGCTTTACTGGCTGCCACTTTACTTTCAGATCTGGTGCGTTACTCGGCGCTTGTGGAATAAAGCAGCTTGATACATAGCCAAGCACGGCGAAAGAAACAATACATACCGCGGCAATGAGCTTCGCGCTTTCTTCAGATGCAATAATACCGGCACCTAGAGTACCAATAAGGATGGCTAAGAATGTGCCGGTTTCGACTAAAGCGTTGCCGGATACCAGCTCTTTGGTTTCCAATTGTTGTGGAAGCAGTGCGTATTTCACCGGGCCAAAGAAGGCACTTTGCGTTCCCATTAGGAACAGAAGTAGGAGTAGTATCCCGTAGCTTTCGTAGATAAACCCGATCGCACCCAGTGACATGATCGCCACTTCAAGGAGCTTAACTTTACGTATAAACCAAGATTTTTCGTATTTGTCAGCCAGTACACCAGCCAAAGCAGAAAACAGGAAGAAGGGCAGAATAAAAAGACCAGCGGCCAAATTAATGAATAGATTGCTGGAAATAGGCAGCGTATCTACGCTTGCGAAAGCAACAAACAGTAACAGAACATTTTTGAATATGTTGTCATTAAAGGCGCCTAGAAATTGAGTAATAAAGTAGGGTAGGAACCTTTTTTGCGTTAACAGCGAAGATTGGCTGCTGTTGTTCATTGTCTTTCCTTGAATGATTACCAGTTGGTTAAGTAGTTTGAGATTAGGTTATTGATCAACTCTTTACCATCGATAGGTTCAGAGGCGAAAAATTTATCATCAACGCTAAGTAGAGTAATTCCATGTACTCCAGACCATAATACACGGCTGGCTTTAATGACTTCGCTTTCTGTGTGTTCAGGAGCAATAGCTACCAGCAATTGCTCTAACATACCTGTCATTCTATCAATACGGTTCGATTGCCATTCAGGAAGGTTTTCACCATTCATGTTGTGCTCAAAGATAAGCTGCCAACGGTGAGGGTGTTTTTGTGCAAAATCGTGATAGCAGTATGCAAGATTAAAAAGAGCCTGTTGAGGGTTGCTCGATTGTTCAACAGCAGAAGCAGATTGGGACGACAGTTCATCTAATGTTTGAGCAACAACGTGTAAAAGGAGTAGGTTGTAGTTACCAAATACATTCACCAAGGTGCTAGGGACATAGCCAATCATATTGGCAATTTTACGTAGACTTAGCTCGTGATAAGAGTGCTCTTCTAAGAAGTCGGTTACCGTCTTTAAGGTTAATTGCACTAATTGTTCGCGAGTATGATCGTTTCGTCTTGCCATGAGTACTTTCTATTAAATGAACATCGTTCAATATTTTAATGCTGCCCCAGAGTGCCGTCAATCCCTTCGCTAGTTTAGTAATCAATTAATAGCCGCAATATTATGATACATGTGTAAACGTCGTGAATATTTCATTGTTCTTTGTTAACGAGTATGATTAAGGTGTCGAAAGATAAAAAAACCTATAAAGGATAATAATGAAACGATTTTTCTCACTAGTCGCGATCCTGTTGGTAACAGTCGCGGTGACGCCAATCGCGGAAGCGAAAAAGTTTGGTGGTGGTAAGTCATTTGGCAAAAGCTTTAAAACGGCTCCAGCACCAAAACAACAAAACACAAATTCGATCCGACAAGATCAAACTGGCAAGAAAACAGCAGCAGCTAACTCTAGCAAGAAAGGCCTTATGGGCGGTCTGCTAGGTGGTTTACTTGCTGGTGGTCTTTTAGCTGCATTCTTTGGTGGCGCATTTGAAGGTATCCAGTTCATGGATATTCTGATCATGGGTCTGATTGCTTTCCTAGCGTTTAAATTCCTACGCGGAATGCTGGGTGCGAAGCAGGGCTCAATGAATCAGCAGAATGCACGTGGTCAACAGCCAGCATTCGGCGGCATGGGTCAGAACAAGTTTGAACAACCTAAGCAACAACCAAATGTTCATAACTTCGAGCAAGCACAGCCTCAATCACAACCCCATTCGCAAAATAGCGCTGGTGGTTTCGGTTTTGGTGCACAAAGCGATGTTCCACATAACTACCCACCAGGTTTTGATCAAGCGGCATTCATCAACGGTTCTCGTGAGCACTACCGTACACTGCAAGGTGCATGGAATCACAACGAGCTAAACACGATTGAAGAATACGTATCTCCAAGCCTATTTGAAGACCTAAAAGCTGAGCGTAACAAGCTAGACGGTGATCAGCACACAGACGTAATGTACGTTGATGCTGAAATCGTTCGCGCAGACCACGATGGTAGTAAAGCACAGCTAAGCCTTCAGTTTAGCGGTCGCTACCGTGACACCGCAGACGGCATTGAAGAAGATATCACTGATATCTGGCACTTAGAGCGTGACCTAACGACTCAAAATGCACCTTGGTTAATTGTTGGTATTCAAGGTTAATTCCAGGATTTAACTCAACATCAATAGGATGTAGTTATTCGGAATGACACCAAATAATATAAAGCCCCTGCTGAGAAATCATCAGGGGCTTTTTTGCGTCTAATGATATGTATCTATAAGTCGCAGCAGGGAAATTGGCTTTGAGCTTTTTTTGGGTGGGGGGAAGGGGTTTTGATTCAAGGAACAATGCCAATATGACGAAACGTGCGGAATCGACAAAGAACATGAGTAGCGGAAATGTGTCATCACGACAAATATTAAGAGATGTATCTTGCTCAAAGGTTGGATTAACCTGAGACTAACTAACTAACTAACTAACTAACTAACTAACTAACTAACTAACTAACTAATTGATTCTATTTGGATGTGATGAGTAATGACCAAGTTCTTTGAACCCGTATTGGAGCCTGAGATTACTTTGCAGCAGAAACAGAGAATGGCGAATGAATGCCAAGAACATGTATCGACCAATTGCTTAGGCTGCGCTGCTTATCTGGCTTGTGAGCGTCATGCAGAAGTATGGGAACACTGATGTTTGAATGGGCTAGATCGCTTAGCCTTTCTTGGGTTGTAATGGGTTAGTGTTTAGGAAGTTGAGGACCGTGTTTAGAAAGATAAGTTTAGAAAGACACGTTTAGAAGGATACATAGCTCAGAAACGAAAAAAGCCAACTCAATGAGTTGGCTTTTCGATTTTCCAATTAAGGAGAATATGGTGGAGGGAGACGGATTCGAACCATCGAAGGCAGTGCCGGCAGATTT